>JANXVI010000110.1 GCA_025351745.1 Rhodoferax sp. | reverse complement strand
CTCATTGCGACTGATGATGGCAGCAAAACCTGCTGCGTCCGCAGGCGCCGCATGGCGGAACACCTGCTGCGCGTAATTGGCCTGGGCGCCGGGAAACCACACGGCACCCGGCATCACGTTCTTGGCCAGCACTGCTGTGTGCGGCGTGGGTGAAACCATTCCGAAGTAGTCCCACACGCTTTGCCAGTAGGCGTCCAGGTCGGTGATCGACCAGTGCCACAAGTCTCGGTAGGTTTCAAATGTCAGACCGCGCTGCACCTGTAACCAGTCCTGGTACAGGCGTATCTGGGGGATGCAGGGCGCCGGGCTGTGGAGTGCAGGTGTGGTTGTCTTGGGCATGCGACAAGTGTTGCATGGTCCGGCCGCGTTGTGCACGTACACGGGTGACACCACCGGGCGAGGTGCCATAGGATTGCGCGCTACACAGTTTTAGCCCGGCCCGCGCAGCACTGCCAGCCGACGTGCGATCTCAGCCTTGAGCCAGATGGCGTCATGGCCCGGTGCCACCAGTTGCATTCCCTGGGCCTGCATGGCGCGCGCCATCTCCGCGCTGCCGCACCAGATACCGACCATCTTGCCCGCCGCTTTGCAGGCCTCCTGTATGCGCCGGATGGCATCCGCCAGCAACGGGTGCTCGTAGCTCGCAGCCGGGCCCAGGCCTAGCGCGATTCCCAGGTCGCTCGGGCCAATGAACAGCCCGTCGATCTGCGGTACGGCGGCAATCGCCGCGACAGCGTCAAGCCCGGCCTGGGTTTCGATCATGGCCAGCGCCAGGATGTTGGCATTGGCGTCTTGCGGGTAGCTCGCACCGCCTACGAGCAGGCCACGGGCGGGGCCAAAGGAACGATCACCTTGCGCACCGTCCAGCGGATAGCGGCAGGCTCGGCCGAATGCCAGCGCTTCAGCCGCCGTGTTTACTAGCGGGCAGATGACCCCCCATGCGCCGGCGTCGAGGGCACGGTTGATCTCGGCCAAGTTGTTCTGGCTGACGCGCACCAGCGGCACTGCGGGCGTGTGCGCCAGCGCCTGCAGCATGGCCACCATTTGCGGGTGGCCTGCCATGCCGTGCTGGCAGTCGATCACCACGGCGTCGAAACCGCTGCACCCCACCAGCTCCGCAGCGTAGGCGGAGTCGATGCTCATCCATCCCGCGATGGCCGTCTGCCCGTCGCTGAACATGCCGAGCAGTCGATTGGTATTCATATAGCGCCTTGTTCGAGTGAGGTTAAAAAGCGGCGCAGGTGCCGCGCCGCCACGTCGGGTTGTTGCATGGGAAATAGATGCCCGGCGCCGTCTAGCGTGTGGTGCTCGCCCCGGCCGGGCGGCTGCGCCAGGCTGGCGATTTCTGTGCCGTGCAGCGGCGGGCATAGGGGGTCGCGTTCGCCGCTGAGAGCCAGCACCGGGCAGCCCAGCGGCTGCCGTGGGGCCAGCAGGCCGGGGCGGGCGCGGGCATAGCCGAGCTGCCGCTCGAAGCGCATGAGGCCAATGGTCTCGGCCTGCGCACAGAGCGACGCCGTGATGGCGCTCTGGGCCCTGGTATTGAGCCCATAGGCGGGCGCCAAGTCGTCGCGCACCAATGCGGTCAGCCCGTCGAGCTGGGCCATGGCCCATTGCGCGATGCGGCGATCCTCGCGCGTCTCGCGGCCGGCCCGTGCGTTGCTGCCCAGCAAGACCAGCGCCGCAACCTTGTCAGGATGCCTTGCGGCGAGATGCAGCGCGACGATGCCACCCAGCGAATGCCCCAGCCAGATAGTCGGCAACGGAGTGAGGGCGGCCAGGCGGTCCACTTCGTCGTCGAGGTCGGCGCAGTCGCCCACGAGCAGGGTTGTAGCCGGCAAGTCGGCGAGCATCGCAACCAGGCTCCGCCCGTCGAGCAGGGTGCCGGGCAGTGCGTACAGCGGCGCCCTGGTCACACCGCCATCGCCGGGGGCAGCAGGCTCCTGCGCGCCAGCCGTCCACCGGCGTCCAGTGTCATGTCGACCTCTGCAGCCGCGGTGTGCAAGGACGCGTCAAAGCGCAGCGCCTTGCGACCATCGCCGGCAATGACGAGCAGCGCGTGCGCGTCCTCGTTGCCGTCGTTGATGAACTGCCTCCAGCAACCCGGCGGCATGGACAGCGTATCCCACGGGCCTAAGTCGGTGCGCAATGCCTCCTCACCGCGATTGAAACTAACGGCCAGCGGGCCGTCCGCATGCACGAGCACGGCGGCCTCGTCCAGTTGGAAGGGCGCACTGCGCTGGCCTGCAGGCAGCTTGACCCATTCGACAGAGAAGCCCTGCGGGTCGGTGACGGCCGGGCTGTGGTCGCGATGCTGGCTGATGCCCCAGCCGATCAGTGGAGCTACCTGCCAGCCATGGCCGGGCAGCACTGTATCCAGCGTCGCGGGTTTGAAGTCGCGCTGCGACGGCCGCACGCAGCGCTGCATCAGCTCCGCGCCCGACCAGCGGCGCAGCGCCGCTACCTCAGCGGCGGGCATCAAGGGCAGAAGACCTTCTTCGGCGGGCGGGGTGCTACCGGCGGGCACGTCGATGAGCTGGTTGTCGCGCCCTAGGTAGAGCCTGGTGTCACGGGCGCGGCGCAGCACGTCGGGGCTCCAGATAATGCCGCCGGTGTCGTTGCCGCCCAGCACCGTCATCAGGAAGCCGTGGCGGCTGCCGCAGTTGGAGAAGCCACGGAACATCCAGGTCGGCATGCAGATGACGTCGCCTTCCTCCAGAACGGCTTCACCCTCGGTGCCGTCGGCGCCCCAGCGCAGCTTGAAGCTGCCCTCGCAGGCGATGAAGACCTCGGCCGTGAAATGCAGGTGCAGACTGTTGGTAATACCCGGACCCATGCCCGCCGCGCCGATGTTGAAGCCATGGGGCTCGCGCAGGTTAACGACCTGGCTGAGGTTCTGCGTCACGCCAGGACCGACGATAGAGTAGTTTTCCTTGGGCGTGCTGCCGGGCAGGCGCACGTCGACAAACGCTTCGTCACAGGAGACGTATTGCGCGCGCCGGATGTGGCGGCGGGCGAGTTCGGTGGTGGTCAGGATCATGGTTAGGGCAGGGTTGATCAGGAGGAAGGCAATCGGGCCGACGTGCGGGACACCAGGCGGATGGGCACCACCACGTGGTCACGCGTGACGGCATCGTCTGCGAGTTGTTGCAGCAGCATGCCCACCGTGGCCTCAATCATGGACACGGCGTTCTGCGCGATGGTTGTCAGGCTGTAGGCGCCCCAGGCGGCTTGGGGGACGTCGTCGAAGCCCACCAACGACACATCTTCCGGCACGCGCAGGCCCAGCGCGCGCAGCGTGTCGATGGCCGCAAAGGCCATGTGGTCGCTGGCGACGAACAGCGCATCTGGCCGATCGGCACTGGCAACGAGGCCACCGAACAGTTCACGCGTGGCGTGCGCCGCGCGCTCGAATTCATAGTTGCCCACGGCCCGGGCGAACACGCGCAGGCCCCGCTCGGCCAGGCCCGCGCACAGGCCGCTCTCGCGGTCCTGGTTGGTGGACGAGTCCTCGGCGCCGGCCAGATAGGCCACGCGCTGGTGCCCGCCCGCGGCCAGGAAATAGGCCACCGCCCGACCGCCGCCGAAGTTGTCAGAACTGACGGTGCTGATGCTGCCCTTGCTGCTGGTACGGTTGAACATCACCACCGGAATGCGGGCGTCGGCTATCTGCTGGGCCAGGCCCGAGGACAGATGGGTCGACGCCATGACGATGCCGTCGACTTGGTAGCGCATCAGCTCCAGCAGCAACTCGTCGGCGTCCTCGGTTTCGGTGATGAAGAGCAGGACATGGTAGCCATCTTTTTGCAGGCGTTGCGATAGCGTCTCGACCACCACCGGGTAAAACTGGTTCTGCATGTTCGATAGCACCACGGCGATCATGCGGCTGCGCCGCGAGCTCAGCGTGCTGGCGATGGCGTTGGGTCGGTAGCCCAGCTTGCGCGCGGCCTCCAGCACGCGGGCGCGCGTGTCCGGGGCGACGCTGGCGCCGGGCGTGAACGTGCGGCTGACGGCGGACTGCGACACCTCGGCGAGGCGGGCGACGTCGATGGAAGTTACGTTGTGTTTGCTCACGGGTGGGGCCGGGGGGCGCGGTGGTATTGGGGTCATTATCATGACGCCGTCCATCCGCCGTCCACCATCAGGGCTGAGCCCGTGATCAGAGAAGCGGCGTCGCTGGCCAGAAACACTATGGGGCCCATCACATCCTCCACACGTCCCACCCGACCGATCGGCAGCTTGCTAAGCACCTGCTCACGGAAGGCGGGCGTGGCCAGCCAGTCGTGGGTCATGGGAGTGTCGATGAAGGTGGGGCAGACAGTGTTAACGCGTATGCCATAAGGGCCCAGCTCCAGTGCCAATGCCTTGCTCATGCCCTCCAGTGCGTGCTTGGTGGCGCAGTAGATGCTGCGGTGCATGCCGCCCACATGGCCCATCTGCGAAGACATCTGAATGATGCTGCCGGGCAGGCCTGCCTGCTTCAAGCCGCTGGCCACCGCGCGGGCGACGAAGAACGCAGCCTTGGTGTTCAGCGCGAGCAGGGTGTCGACGTCGACTTCGGTAACCTCCTCAAAGGGCTTGGGCCGGTTGGTTCCCGCGTTGTTCACTAGCACCTGGAAAGGGCCATGCTCGCGGATGGACACGGCCACGGCGGATGCGTCGGTCACATCCAGCAGCAGCGCATGGGCGCGGTCGCCGCGTGCCCGCAGCTCGGCAGCGGCGGCTTGGACTTCGTCAGCGCTGCGCGCTGCCAGCCACACCTCGGCGCCGGCCTCGGCAAGAGCCGCCGCACAGGCCAACCCCAGGCCCCGACCCGCGCCGGTGACGAGCGCGCGGCGACCGTCCAGGCGCAGGCTGGGGGTGCGGGGCAAGGCGGTCGTCATGTCGGCTCAGTTCGCTGCTGCGACGGGTTCGTACCAGGCAAGGTCAGGCTGATTACCGTACCGGCGCACGCGCAAGTTGGCCTGTTCGCCATGGCCGGCGAAATTCTCCATGTGGCACAGGCGCGAGCACACCGCACCGATGGCCGCACTGGCCTCGTCGGTCAGCACGCGCTGGTAGGTGCAGGTCTTGATGAACTTGCCGACCCACAGGCCGCCGGTGTAGCGGGCGTTCTTGTTGGTCGGCAGCGTGTGGTTGGTGCCAATGCACTTGCCGCCAAAGGCGACGTTGGTGCGCGGGCCAAGGAAGAGCGCGCCGTAGTTGGTCATGCGCTGCAGAAAGTAGTCGGGGTCGCGCGTCAGCACCTGCACATGTTCGCTGGCGAGCTCGTCCGCCTGTGCCAGCATCTCCTCAATGGTGTCGCAGACGATAACCTCTCCATGGGCCTCCCAAGCCTGGCGGGCGATGCCGGCCGTGGGCAGCTTGAGCAACTGGCGTTCAACCTCTTTCATCGTGTCGCGGGCCAGCTGCTCGCTGTTCGTCAGCAGCACGGCCGGTGTGGTGGGGCCGTGCTCGGCCTGACCCAGCAGGTCGACGGCGCACATCTCACCGTCGACGCTGTCGTCGGCAATCAGCAGCGTCTCGGTCGGTCCGGCGAACAGGTCGATACCGACGCGGCCGTAGAGCTGGCGCTTGGCCTCTGCCACGAACATATTGCCCGGGCCGACGATCATGTCGACGGCCTTCACGCTTTGTGTGCCGATGGCCATCGCAGCCACGGCCTGAACGCCGCCAAGCACAAGAATCTGGTCCGCGCCCGCAAAATGCATGGCCGCGACAATGGCCGGGTGCGGCGCGCCCTGATAAGGCGGCGCTGTAGCGACAACGCGCGACACGCCCGCTACCTTGGCCGTCAGCACGCTCATGTGCGCGGACGCAATCAGCGGGTATTTGCCGCCGGGCACATAGCAGCCCACGGCATTGACGGGAATGTGCTTGTGGCCCAGCACCACGCCGGGCAGGGTCTCGACTTCGACATCTTTCATAGAATCGCGCTGGATCTGGGCAAAGTTGCGCACCTGGGTCTGGGCGAAACGAATGTCTTCCAGCTCGCGCGGGCTCAGCTGCTTGACGGCGGACTCGATAGCAGCCTGGGACAGCGTGAAGTCGGCTGGGTCCCATTGGTCGAATTGCTGGGAATAGCGACGTACGGCATCGTCGCCGCTGGCCTCTATATCCTTGAGGATGCCCTCGACGGTGTGGCGGACCTTGGCGTCGGCCTCGGCCAGGGAAGCGGCACTGGCGCCGCGCTTGAGGTAGCGGATCATGGGTTTCTCCTAAATGAATTGGCAGTGCCCTGGACTGCATGCGGCCGCAGAGTCGTGAGAGGGGTGTAAGGGTGTGGGGGGGCGCTCATTCGGGCCACCGCTTCAGGCTGGGGTCTGCGATGTAGCGCAGGTCGTCCAGGACATCCAGGCCGGCTTGCTGACAGATGTGCAGCAAATCCATCATGACCCAGTTGTCGATGATCTTGCCGTCACGGTCGGTGCGGTACCAGTCGGCCACGCGCATCTCGACGCGCTTGCCCGAAGGGGCCAGGCCCAGCCACTGACCTCCCAGGTGGGTGCCGTAAAGAGACGGCCAGCCGGCGGTGACGGCGAAGTGGCCATCGCCCAGGCGGATGTAATGGCCGTGCGCGTCCTCGGGGCCGCTGTGGTCACGCACAATGCCCTCCCGATCGGGGAAAGCCTGGATGAAGAGTGCACCGTGGTAGTCCAGGAAGCCCCTCTGCCCGCGGCTGCTGCCGATGCCGGCCGGGCCGTACCACATCATGTTCTTGTGCCAGTGCCGGCTGTGCTTGCTGCGGGTGTTGCCCAGGTTCTTCAGCTCATCGCCCTTGGCTAGGCCCATCTGCATCTCGCGCACGTTGGCGAGCGTGATGGCGCCGAGTTCCAGGTCGATGCCTTCGGCGGTCGCGCCGCTGTCGACGGGCGGAAAGGCCCAGGCCTCGGCCGAGCCGGGCATGCGGCGGAACGGGTAGACGCCGACCTGGCGCATCAGGTCGGGGATGTCCAAGAGCACATAGACCTTGGCGATCTTCCCGTCACGGAACACCGCGTTGAGCCCCAAGCGCAGCGCGCTCAGGCCGTGCGTGGCCGGGATGCCCAGCCACGGCTTGACCAGGTTGCCCATCAGCACGCCCCAGGTGCTGACGCATTCGTGGCCCTCATACTCACCGGCCAGCATGAAGGCCATGCGGGCTTCCCAGTCGGGAAAGGATTCGCGCAACGGCGCCCACAGTTTTTCGGCGGCCACCTCGGTGCCGTTCAGGTCATTGAACGGGTGAAAGACGCGCCAGACAGCGTCTGGGTGGCAGAAGTCCGCCAGGGTTTTGTCGATGGCTGCGCCGTCCGATTCGGACAAGCGAAATAGCAAGTCGGCCAGGCGGCGTTTGTTGTCGGTGTGGTGGTTCATGCTTCTTGAAGGGCTGAAGGTTTGGGTTCGGGCGCAGACTCGCGGGCTGCCTGCTGCTTGCGCGCGTCGATGGCGGCGCGCGTGGCATCGTGGGTGGAGCGGGTGACGTTAAGCATGCCGTAGAAGATGCTGGCCACCAAGCCGGGAATGACGGACAGCACATAGGCGCCGGCTAGGCCCATCAGCACGACCTGCGGCACGGCGCCGGGTGCCGCCTTGGCGGGAAACGCCACCACGGCCAGCACCCAGCCCGCCAGCGCAGTGCCCAAGGCCTGGTCGACGCGTGCAAAAAAGGTGCGGGTGGCGTACAGCGTGGCTTCCTGGCGCAGCCCGTACTTCAGTTCGTTCTCGTCGGCAATGTCGGCCAGCGCCGAGTAAATGGTTGTCGTCATGATGCTGTAGGGCGCATGCTGCAACAGCGAAAAAGCAATCAAAATAACCAGCAGCCCGGGTGTCTGCGCCGACAGGATGCCGGTGTAGGCGAGTGCCAGCGGCACGGCCGGGCCGATGCAGTAGACGAGCAGCGCGACCATGCCGGTCCAGCGCTTCTCGAACCGCTTGTGCAGCCACGTGACGACAAAGGAGCCGAACAGATAGCCGAACAGGCTGCCGATGGAAAAGAAGGCCAGCTCGTCGTTGCGCAGTTGCCAGAGGTAGGTGGCCGTGTAAATCCACAGGCCGCCGCGGATTCCGGTCATCAACGACAGAAAGAAAAAGCCGACCAGCAGCACCAGATAGTTGCGGTTGCGCAGCACGCGGCCGATGTCGCGCGCCCATTCGCCGGGGCTGAAGCCTGGCGTGTCGGCAGAAGGCTGCACCAAATAGGGAATGCGCCGGCGCGTAACGGCGCTGGAGACGAAC
Source organism: Rhodoferax sp. (assembly GCA_025351745.1). Taxonomy (GTDB): domain Bacteria; phylum Pseudomonadota; class Gammaproteobacteria; order Burkholderiales; family Burkholderiaceae_C; genus Allorhodoferax. The sequence goes on along the minus strand of JANXVI010000110.1, from coordinate 5,800 downwards.
AGGCACGCCAACACGATGCCCGCAATGGACACCGAGAACAATGGCCAACGCGTGGGGTCCAGCGCGCCATTGGGGAAGGCGTTGGTGGCGCGAAAGAACACCAGGAAGCACAGCTGCCAGCCGACCGTGTCGCCGATCCACAGGAAGAAGGTGTTGACGCTCATGATGCTGGAGCGTTCAAGGTAGTCTTCCGACATCTCGCCCCCCAGCGCCAGGTGCGGCGTGTGAAAGACTGTCATCGCCTGCAGCAGCAGCACGTTCAGCACCGCGAGCCAGACGAGCTGGCCGGTCGTGCCCAACGCCGCCGGCGGATTGAACAGCGCCCAGAACAGCAGGGCCGCGGGCAGGATAGACGCGAACATGAAGGGATGGCGCCGGCCCCAGCGCGAGCGCGTGCGGTCCGACCAGGAGCCGATCAGCGGGTCGAACACCGCGTTAGCCACCAGCCCGAGGGCCAGCGCGATACCGATGGACGCCGGGTCCAGCCCGCGCACCTGGTTGTAAAACAACATCAGGAAGGCGCTGGTCGTCGTAATGACGATGGACTCGGCCGAGCTGCCCAGGCCGAACGCCCACTTCATGCGCCAGCTCACCGGGGGAAGGGCGTTCCCTTTCATTGTGCTATGTCCAGAGCGTGCCAGGCTCAGAACCGGAAGCCCGCGTTGAAGCCGTAGGTCCGCGGCGGTGCGTAGTTCACCAGCAGCGCCCGGTTGCTGGTATAGGCAGCGCGCGTGATGATGGCATTGTCCTCAACGTTGTTGACGTAGGCCTGTATGTAGAAGTTCTTGTCCGCCGTCCGGTAAGTCAGGCGCAGGTCTGTCTTGGTGTAGGCCGGGTTGTTGCCATAGTCCGGCGTCAGGTCGGTCAGGATGTAGCCGGAGTTGAAGTAGGCCTGAACCTCGGGCGTCAGTGTTCCGGCGCTGCCCATGTTGATGTCATAGGACAGGCCGATCTGGAAGGTCTGATCGGGCGAGAAGGCTTTCTTGGACGTGTACTCGGTGCCGTCACGGCCCGCGCCGGCGATGACGTAGCGGTACTGTGGCACGCCACCGGTCACGACCTGCGCGCCATTTGCGTCCAACACCGGTATGAAGCGGTTGGGATCGGTGCGGGCATTCGGGAATGGTGTGCCTTGCACCGTGTTGGCCTCGCCGCTGGACGGCACGCAGCTCGGTGTGATGCCGCAGAAGCCGTAGCTAAACGTGTTGACGGCGTAGTCGACTTGCTTGGCGTTGAGCCAGTTGTAAGCCACTGTGGCGCGCAGGTTCTTGGTAGGCCGCAGCACGGCTTCCAGATCAAAACCATAAGCGCGGTCCTTGCCGATGTTCTGGACCAGCGCGATGACTTTGGTCTGTGGCGAGTTTGGGTCCGGGATCGATGTCTGCGCATGCAGGTCGCTGTACTCGTTGACAAAAGCTGCGGCATTCAGCGTCAACATACGGTCGAACAACGTGTTCTTGGAACCTATCTCGAAGGCCTTGACCTTCTCGGGTGCGAACGGCAGCAGCGTTTGCACACCATTGATGAGGACTGGCCCGGTGTTGAAGCCGCCCGCGTGCACACCGGTCGAGTAGCTAGCGTAGACCATTTGGTCTGCGTTGAGCTTGTAGTCGGCCGCCAGTCTATAGGTGCTGTAGCTGTAGTCGTTGTTGGCGCAGACGAAGTTGTAGGCCTGGCTCACTGCCGTCGGCGAAGCGGATACTGATGCCGGGTTGGCCGCCACGTAGCCGCCGCAGTTGTAGTCGACAGGGTCGTCTATGCTGTGCGCGAAGTAGGCGCCGGGGCCCGTCGCGGCGGTGTTAAAGCGCGTGGCCAGAACGGTCTTCTCGTCGCGGGTGTAGCGCAGGCCCGCTGTCAGGGTCAGTTTTTCTTCCAGCGTGTACGACAGTTGGCCGTAGCCGGCGAGCGAACGCGTCTCTTGCTGCTGGGCACTGAAACTGTCGTAGCCGGTTGTCTGGTTGAAGCCGGTGCCAGAGGCCGCGTAGGTGAAGCCGAACGGGTAGTACTGCTGCCCACTAGGGGCCGTCGCAGTGACATAGCTGCGGTTGACGTTGGTGACGCTGCGGTCACGCGCGGTGTCATTAAAGTAGTAGCCGCCAACAATCCACTGCAGCGGGCTCTTTTCCTCGTTCGACAGCACCTGGAATTCCTGGGTGATGGTCTTGGTCTGTGTCTGCGCGTAGGAGTAATTCAACAGCACGGGCGTCAGGCTGCCGCCGGTGCGGGTCAAGTCAAAGTCGGTGAAGCTGGTGATGGAGCGCAGGCGCACCGGACCCACGTCGTAGCTGACAGTGCCGCTGTACTGCCGCTGGTTGCCCTTGCGGAAGATGTCGCCCGCGTAGTTGACGGTGTAGGGGTCGGACAGCGTGGGGATGCCGATGTCTGCGCCGTTGACGTCGGGAATGCCGTCGCGGTAGCGCGTGTCGATGGGCATGCCAACACCCGTCCAGCTACTGCCGTTGAAACCGTTGGGCAGCGCGTAGGTGGCGCCGTTGTAGGTCAGCGATTCGCCCGGCTTGCGGATGAGGTTGGGGTCGACCAGCGTACCGAGGATCTTGTAGCCGAAGCCACCTAGCCCTTCACCGCCGAGGTCCAGGTGGGAGGCACGCAGCATGACTTCAAGCTCGGGCTTGGCGACCGGCGCGATCCGCAGCGTGCCGCGAATGAACTTCTGCTTCTCGCCGCCGTAGTCGTTGCCCGTGCCTATGTTCTTTACATAGCCCTTGCTTTCTTCGGCCAGCCCGGCAATGCGTGCAGCCATGTTTTCGGAGATAGGCAGGTTGACGTAGCTTTCGATGCGCTTGCGTCCGAAGTTGCCGATGCCGATGTCCACACCGCCTTCCAGGTTGTCAGTCGGTTGGGCTGAGTGGAAGACGATGTTGCCGCCGAAGCTGTTGCGACCGTACAGCGTGCCCTGAGGGCCCTTTTGTACCTCCACGCGGGCGAGATCGACGATGGGCGGAACCTGGCTGGTTCGCGACTGGTAGATGTCGTCGACATAGATGCCGAAGCGCGGGTCACCGTTTGCCGACACGTTCTCGGTGTAGGTGCCGCGCATGGCGGGGCGCAGGTCCGAGCCGGAGCGGCCCATGCGCACGCCGGGAACGAGTTGCTCCAGCCGGTCCGCGCTGGTCACGTTAGCATTCTTGATCTGGGCACCGGTGAGTGCCGAGATCGACAGCGGCACCTGCTGCAGCGGCTCCGCACGGCGCTGGGCGGTGACGACAACGCGGTCTATGTCAATGCTTTCGCGGTCTTTGACAGCGGCTTCGGGCGCACTTGCGGCCGTCGCGGGCGGTGCCACGGTTTGCGCGGCAAGCGGCATCGCAAAGGCGGACGCTATGAGCGCGGCCATGTGGGTCAGGTGCAGGGGTGGCTTGATGCGGGTAGGGCTGGACATGGATTCCTCTCTTTGCGGGGGGGTAGTGGCGGGGTCGGTGGGTCAGAGCAAAACGGTCTCTGGCGCGGGCCAGGGATCGGAAACAGCGAGTCGGCGTTGCAGCAGGGCACCGTCGGCACCGATCCGGCAGGTTGCAAGGGCCCAGCGGCGGTGGGCCAGGCGCGGCAGGCCGGGCGATAACACGCGCAGCGTGTACAGCGCCGCGAAAGCGTCTCCACTGCTGAACGCACGCACGACGACCGCCCGGCTGCTACTGGCTGCGGCGGGGTCGCTCACCTCCTGCAGTGCGGCGGCAGCGCCACCCTCGACCAAGGGCCAGGCTGCAGCGTCCAACGCCGGGTGGTCGAGCGCATCACCAGCGCAAGCCGTGCGGTCTTGGCTCAGGAAGTCGTCGCTGGCGACCGGCACGGCCGGCTCGGTGATGGCGTCGCCTGCCGTCGGGCCGACGACCCATAGCCGCGCCAGCACACCGTCCGCCACGTCGGCGAATATGCCGATAGGCAGGCCGTCCGGCGTGACGTCCAGCACCGCCAGCGCACCCGACGCGGCCAGCACATGCGGCGTGGCCGACAGCGCCAAAGGGTGGCGGGCGAACAGGTCCAGCGCATCGGTGCGGCCGAAGGTCTCGAACCCCCAGGCGTGGACACTCAGCGTGTTGGCAAGTGGGGCCGTGCTGCCCGGCAGACCACGCAGCAACGCGGTCAGTTCGGCCAGTAAACGGGTGGTGTTTTCGGTGTTGCTCATTGCGTGGCTCCCGGCAGGTCGGCACCCAGGCCACCCAGTACCTGGCGCAGCACGGCCAGTTCGTCAAAAACAGTCTGGTCGCGCACGATGCGGCCGTTGCGCAGCACGTAGTGGCTGCTGCCGGCAACCAGGATTTCGCGTCCGCTCGCCGGCCCCCAGGCACCCTGACTGGCGTGCACACCGCAGCCGGCCCAACGCAGCGCCACGGCCACTTCGCCGTTGGGCAGCGGCCGGGCGGCCCAATGCTCTATGTTGAAGTGGAAGTCATGCAGTTGGGCGCGCAGTTGCACCAGGCAACCGATCAGGTAGCCGCGGCCCCAGCCGCGGCGGCCGGTGGGCCAACGCACTTCGATGCTTGGCGACACAGCAGCGGCAGCTTCGCCATAGAGGTCATCCACCCAGGCAGCACGCAGCATGCGCATCGGTCCTTCGGCAGGGTGACCGGCCTCGGGCCAGGCCTGCTGGGCGCTGCGCACCTTGTCCATCCACTGCCGGCGCCAGGCGTGGCGCTGCGGGTCACCGGCCTTGTCACCCTCCGCTTGGGTGAGCGCCACGACGCGTGGTGCATACCCCATCTGGAGGGCGGCTCGGGCGTTGTCACGGAACAGCCATTCCTCGACGATGCGGTTCTCGCGCACCAGACAGTCTGCCACCGTGGTGGCCATCTGCGCCGCGCCGCTGGCTGCGCCGTATAGCGCGTCGCTGCCTTCCAGTGTGGAACGGCTGGTAATGCGGTGGGATGAGTAGAAGACGGTCGGTGCGTCTTCGCACCAGATCACGTCCTCGGCAATCACCTGCCGGTCGGCATAGGCCGCAAGCGCGCCCAGCGTGCCCTGGACCACGGTCTCGCGCCCCTTGGCAGGGCCGGCGAGCGTGTGCATGACCACGTCGTCCGCATAGTGCGTGCGGCACAGGCCGATGTCCTTCTCTTCCCAGATGCGGTGGGTGCAACGCACGATGTAGTCGACGAAGTCGCAATACACGTCGTCGAATCCGTCCAGCGGCTGGTGGCGCGGGCGCAGGGCCAGCAGGTCGCCGATGGTGCGGCCCACGGGTGATCGCACTAGCGGGTGTTGGTTCCAGGGCAATTGAGAAGTCATTGGATTGGCAGTGTTGGAAACATCAGAGCGGTTTGGCATGGCGTTCATGCCCAGCGATGGGTTTGGCGTAAAGTACGAACCAGTCCACCGTAAGCCTTGAGGCTGGGTTTGGGCGTTCTCGCAAAGGTCTTGCGATCGACCGCAACCAACCCGAAGCGCGGGATGTACCCCGATGACCACTCGAAGTTGTCGAGCAGACTCCAATGCAGGTAGCCCAGCACAGGGATGCCCGCGGCAATTTTGCCGGCTAGGCCATCGATAGAAGCGCGCAGGTGCTGGATGCGCTGCGTGTCGTCGTTCGTGTTGTTGCCGTGCTCCGTGACGAAGATCGGAACCTTGGCATGCGTGTAGGCCTCGCGGACCGTGGCCGCCAGAGCGCCCGGCTGTGTCGGATAGCCAAACATGTCCTTCATCGCGTCAGTTGGTGCGGGCAGGTAGTCCTCGGGACCGATCTCGAACTTGTTGTAGGTCTGCACGCCAAGGAAGTCGTCCTTCGTGGCAGCAGCGTAGAAAGGAGCCCTCGCCTCCGCAAAAATCCGCCGGTACAGCGCATCGC
>JANXVI010000104.1 GCA_025351745.1 Rhodoferax sp. | reverse complement strand
GCGATGCGCTGTACCGGCGGATTTTTGCGGAGGCGAGGGCTCCTTTCTACGCTGCTGCCACGAAGGACGACTTCCTTGGCGTGCAGACCTACAACAAGTTCGAGATCGGTCCCGAGGACTACCTGCCCGCACCAACTGACGGGATGAAGGACATGTTTGGCTATCCGACACAGCCGGGCGCTCTGGCTGCCACGGTCAGGGAGGCCTACGCGCATGCCAAGGTGCCGATTTTCGTCACGGAGCACGGCAACAACACGAACGACGACACGCAGCGCATCCAGCACTTGCGCAGTGCCATCGACGGCCTGACCGGCCAGATTGCTGCAGGCATCCCTGTGCTGGGCTACCTGCATTGGAGCCTGCTCGACAACTTCGAGTGGTCATCGGGGTACCTCCCGCGCTTCGGGTTGGTTGCGGTCGATCGCAAGACCTTTGTGAGAACGCCCAAACCCAGCCTCAAGGCTTATGGGGGACTGGTTCGTACTTTACGCCAAACCCATCGTTGGGCATGAACGCCATGCCAAACCACTCTGATGTTTCCAACGCTGCCCATTCAATGACTTCTCAATCACCCTGGAACCAACATCCGCAAGTGCGTTCGCCCGCCGGCCGCACTGTGGGGGATCTGCTGGCGCCACGCACGCGGCATCAGCCACTCGACGGCTTCGACGACGAGTATTCCGACTTCGTTGACTACATCGTCCGATGCACCCACCGCATCTGGGAAGAGAAAGACATCGGCCTGTGCCGCACGCACTATGCGGACGACGTGGTCATGCACACGCTCGCCGGCCCTGCCAAGGGGCGCGAGACCGTAGTGCAGGGCACGCTGGGCGCGCTGGCGGCCTATGCCGACCGGCAGGTGATTGCCGAGGATGTGATCTGGAGCGAAGACGCACCCGCCGTCTTCTACTCATCCCACCGCATCACCAGCCGCTCCACTCTAGAGGGAAGCGACGCGCTGTACGGCGCAGCCAGCGGCGCGGCGCAGATGGCCACCACGGTTGCTGACTGCCTGGTGCGCGAGAACCGCATCGTAGAGGAATGGCTGTTCCGTGACAACGCCCGCGCCGCACTGCAGATGGGACATGCACCACGCGTGGTGGCGCTCTCCCAAGCGGAAGGCGACAAGGCCGGTGACCCGCAGCGCCACGCCTGGCGCCGCCAGTGGATGGACAAGGTGCGCAGCGCCCAGCAGGCCTGGCCCGAGGCCGGTCACCCTGCCGAAGGACCGATGCGCATGCTGCGTTCTGCCTGGGTGGATGACCTCTATGGCGAAGCTGCCGCTGCTGTGTCGCCAAGCATCGAAGTGCGTTGGCCCACCGGCCGCCGCGGCTGGGGCCGCGGATACCTGATCGGTTGCCTGGTGCAACTGCGCGCCCAACTGCATGACTTCCACTTCAACATCGAGCATTGGGCCGCCCGGCCGCTGCCCAACGGCGAAGTGGCCGTGGCGCTGCGTTGGGCCGGCTGCGGTGTGCACGCCAGTCAGGGTGCCTGGGGGCCGGCGAGCGGGCGCGAAATCCTGGTTGCCGGAAGTAGCCACTACGTGCTGCGCAATGGTCGCATCGTGCGCGACCAGACTGTTTTTGACGAACTGGCCGTGCTGCGCCAGGTGCTGGGTGGCTTGGGTGCCGCCCTGCCGGGAGCCACGCAATGAGCAACACAGATAACACCACCCGTCTGCTGGCCGAGCTGACCGCGCTGCTGCGTGGTCTGCCGGGCAGCACTGCCCCACTCGCCAACACACTGAGTGCCCACGCCTGGGGGTTCGAGACCTTCGGCCGCACCGATGCGCTGGACCTGTTTGCCCGCCACCCGTTGGCGCTGTCTGCCACGCCGCATGTGCTGTCTGCGCCGGTTGCGCTGGCGGTGCTGGACGTCACGCCGGACGGCCTGCCCATCGGCGTGTTTGCCGACGTGGCAGACGGTGTGCTGGCAAGGTTGTGGGTCGTTGGCCCGACGGCCCGCGACGCCACCACCGAGCCGACCGTGCCGGTAGCCAGCGATGACTTCCTGAGCCAAGACCGCATGGCCTGTGCCGGTGATGCGCTTGACCACCCCGCGTTGGACGCCGCGGCATGGCCTCAGGTTGAGGCTGGTGCTGACGCCGCACTGCAGCAGGTCAGCGAACCCGCCGCGGCCAGCAGCAGCCGGGCTGTCGTCGTGCGCGCCTTTAGCAGTGGTGATGCCTTCGCGGCGCTGTACTCGCTGCGCGTGTTGTCGCCTAGCCTGCCGCGCCTGGCCCATCGTCGCTGGGCGCTTGCCACTTCTCGCATGGGTGCTGACGGCGCCGTGTTGCACCGCCGACTCGCTGTTTCCGATCCCTGGCCTGTGCCGGCCCCTGTCCTGTTCTGAGCTGTCCTTCATCCCTCTTTTTAAAGCGAGGTAACTATGCTGCGTTCTACCAATCACCTGCCATCACTGCGCCCAACCGCTCTGGCTGCCATTCTCGCGTGCACTATTGCCTTGCCATCGGTAGCGCAGCCGGTGACGCTGCCTGCTGCATCGGCGAGTGCGCCCGCTGGCCAGTCCGTGGCGCCTGCTGCCTCGGCCACGCCGCGCGAGGCCGAGGCGGCGCTCGATCAGGTCGTAGTTACCGTGCAGCGCCGCAAAGAGGCCGCGCAGTCCGTACCGTTGTCTATTTCCGCGCTGTCGGGCGAGCAAATCAAAAACGCCAACGTTACCTCGCCAGAACGGTTGGAGCAGCTAGTTCCCGGCTTACGGATGGGGCGCTCCGGCTCCGACGTTCGACCCGCCATGCGTGGCACATACACTGAGAACGTATCGGCAACCAGCGACCCGCGTTTCGGCATCTATGTAGACGACGTCTACCAGTCACGCACTAGCCAGGTCCCGCCGATCATCGATCTTTCCCGCGTTGAGGTTCAAAAGGGCCCGCAAGGCACTCTCTACGGTCGAAACAGCTTTGGTGGCAACCTGGTCTTCCACTCTGCTCTGCCCAGTGACGAGCTTGAGGGCGGTATCGACCTGGGTGTTGGAAACCTTATCAACCACCGCGTCGAGGCCTTCCTCAACGTACCGATTTCCGACGGAATCGCCATGCGCTTTGCCACGCTCTCCGAACGCACCAAGGGCTATGTCAAGAACGTCGGCAGCGGCAACGACGTTGGCGGCGAATCGCAGAAGTTCATCCGCGGCACGCTGCGCATTGCGCCGCCAACAGTCCCCGCCTTGGAGGTCTTGCTGCGCGCTAGTTACCAGGACCTTGGCGGCGAGGGGCAGGGTGGTTTCGGGCAGAAATACAAGGGCACGCTGGTCGATCCCAGCCTGATCCGCGCACCTGGCCAGCCGCTAAGCTACAACGGAACCACCTACCAACTGCCCAACGGTTTTAACGGTAACAGTTTTACCGGAATGCCACTAGCGGTGGACTCGCGTTTCCGCGATGGCATTCCCGACCTCAACGGTGCCGATGTCGGCATTCCAGTGTCTGATAACCCCTACGAGGTGAACTATGCGGGCAACATCTACAGAGTCGGCTCGCAGAAGACCCTTGGCGCTACCTTCACCTACGACGTCGGCCCCGTGCGGCTTCGCTCGATCTCCAGTTTTGCCGACTTCGACCTCACCCGAACTGGCAACAGCCTGACCCCTGTCTTGCTGAACTATTCCTACCAGCAGACCCTGGCCAAAACCCTCACGCAGGAGTTCCAGGTGATGTCTAAGGACGACCAGTCCGATGCGCTGCGCTGGATAGTGGGGGCGTACTTTTTCGACGACACGGCAGTTGATCGTAGCGTGACTAACGTCAACCGCGCCTACGATTACGCCAAAGCGCCAGCCGGGCAACAGTACTACCCATTCGGCTTCTCGCAGCTGCCATCCGGAACTGGGCTCAACCAAGCCAACGCCTTCGACAGCTTTAGCGCGTTCCAAAACAAGACGCGTTCGACTGCAGGCTACGCGCAGCTTTCCTATCCTCTATTGGAAAAGCTTACGGTCACCGGCGGGCTGCGGCACACGCGCGACGAAAAGAAGGTACTGTCCTCACGGTTTAACACCAGCCCCACCGGTCCCGGTGCGTACTACGTGCATAGCATTGATGACCCTGTCGACTACACCTGTGGCGGCTTCGTTCCGGCTAATTCTGCTTCGGTGTCCCAATCGGCGACTGCGGTCGCACAGGCCTACAACTTCGTATGTGCTGACAATGTTTATAGCTACACGAACTACCGGGCGGCAGCCGATTACAAGTTCGATGCCAACCACATGGTCTACACGAGCTACTCGACGGGAACACATGCAGGCGGGTTCAATTCTGGTCCGGTAATGATTGGCGGCGTGCCCACGTTGCTGCCCTTCGCGCCCGAGAAGGTAGATGCTTTCGAGGTGGGTTCGAAGAATACGCTGATGGATCGTAAGCTGACGCTGAATGTCGCGGCCTACGTCAACAACTACACAGACCTGCACGCTCAGACTTCGATCCCCAACCCGAACGCACCACAGACCTCGGTAATCGCCTTGGTGCAGAACGTCGGCAAAGACCGAGCCGTAGGGCTGGACCTCGAGGCGGTGTTTCGCCCCACGCGTGAGCTGCGCATGTCGCTGGCCTATAACTACCTAGACGCCCAGCAACTTGATTACGGCGTCAACACTTTTAACTTCGGCGGTGGAGCTAGCCTCTGCGGAGTTACGCCCAGTTGCGTGCCGAGTAGTGGCGAGGGCAACACCGTGCAGGGCACGCCGTTCCCGAATGCTCGCACCGATCCGAACCGATTTGTGCCGGTGGTCGATGCCAACGGTGTCCAGGTTGTCTCGGGCGGTGTTCCCCAGTACCGCTACGTTCTTGCCGGCACCGGACGTGACGGCACCGTGTACACCGCCCAACGTGCGTTCTCCCCCAAGAACACCGTGCAGTTTGGCATGGCCTACACCCTGCAACTGGGTAGCTTAGGCACGCTGACGCCCGAGTTCCAGACCTACTACAACTCCGGCTATATCCTCACCGACCTAACACCGGGCTACGGCGACAACAAGGCTTTCACAAAGACCGACCTGAGGCTGACGTACCAGCCGCTTGACAAAAACTACACGCTGCAGTTTTACGTCAACAACGTCGAGGATGAGGCGACGATTTCTCGGGCCGTGTACGGGAACAACCGTTCCCTGCTGGTGAGCTATGCACCGCCGCGGAGCTACGGCGCTCGCCTGGCGGTGCGTTTCTGATCTGGGCGCGAGCAAAGATCTAGTCTCCCCATGCCGAGCCACACAGCATGACCAGAACGATCCGCCCGCCGATCTCCTACCGCATGAAGTATGCGTACGGCATCGGCAGCACTGCCGAGTCGATCGTCATTACGACGACCAGCATGTTCCTCATGCTGTTTTACAACCAGGTGCGCGGGCTTGACCCAGCCTTGATTGGCATTGCGCTTGCCATCGGCTTGGCTTTCAATGCTGTGTTCGATCCGCTGATCGGATCATGGTCGGACCGAACGCGCAGCCGGTGGGGGCGTCGACATCCATTCATGTTCGCGTCGATGCTGCCCGCCGCGCTGTTGTTCTATGCGCTGTTCAATCCACCTGCCTCGCTGGACAACACTGGACAGCTGCTGTGGCTAGCCGCCTTTAACGTGTTGTTGCTACAGGCGATGACGGTGTTCCACACCCCGCACCTGGCCCTGGGCGGCGAGATGAGCGATGACTACCTTGAGCGTACCAGCATCATGAACGTGAACACGTTTTTCCTGTGGATCGGTGACACAACGGGCTGGCTGTTGTGCTTCTTGGTGTTCTTTCGAGCATCTGCCGAGTTCCCCAACGGCGCGCTTGATCCAAGCCGCTGGCCACTTTTCTCCGTCACGATAGCCTGCATTGTTTTGTTGTGCCTGTTCTTCTCCAGCCAGGTCACAAAGAGCCGCATTCCGTATCTTGTGCAGCCCGCCCCCGCCACGCCTGGCTTCAGCGTGCACGAGTGGGCGCGAGACATCTGGCGCGTGCTTCGCAACCGCAATTACGTGGTGCTGCTGATTGGGTTCTTTTTTCTGTCGCTGATGACGGGCGTGCGCGGTGGGCTGTGGATCTACAACGCGACCTATTTTTGGCAGCTCAGCAATGACAAGCTGGCGTTCTTTGCAGTCGGTAGCCTGTTCGGTTATCTCTTTGCGGCGTTTTGCGTCAAACGGCTGCACGCGCGTTACGACAAACGCTGGACGGGCATGCTCGCGCTACTGGTCTATTGCATCGGCCCGGCCATCCCGATGGCGCTGGGCTACTTCGGCGTGCTGTCGGCACAGACACCGGGGCTGCTGGTGATCTTGATCGCTTTCTCACTGCTGCAGCACGCCCCGTACAGCATCATGACCACGACGGTTTATTCGGCGCTTGCAGACATCGCTGACGAATGCGAGTTGAAGTACGGCCTGCGTCAGGAAGGAACGCTCTACGCAACGCGCACTTTCTTTGCGCGGGTAGATCAGGCGTTGGGTACAGCCCTGGCCGGCTGGGTGCTGTCGGTCATTGCGTTCCCGGTCAAGGCTATCCCTGGTCAGGTGCCCGCGCCGGTGTTGACGGGCCTGGCCATGGCCTTCATGCTCTCTGTCGTTCCGGGCGTCGTGGCGAGCCTGTTCTACGGCATGCTCAATGTCACGCGCGCCACCCACGATGCCACCCGTGCCGCCATCGACGCGCGCAAGCAGGCGGACCGCGACCCGAAACCTTTAAACCCTCAAGAAACATGAACCACCACACCGACAACAAGGGCCGCCTGTCTGAGTTGCTGTATCGCCTGTCCGAATCGGACGGCGCAGCCATCGACAAGACCTTGGCGGACTTCTGCCACCCCGACGCCGTCTGGCGCGTCTTCCACCCTTTCAACGACCTTGCTAGTACGGCAGAAGCCTGTGCCACGCTATGGGCGCCGTTGCGCGAATCCTTTCCCGACTGGGAAGCCCGTATGGCCTTCATGCTGGCCGGCGAGTACGAGGGCCGGGAATGCGTCAGTACCTGGGGCGTGCTGATGGGCAATCTGGCCAAGCCCTGGCTGGGCAT
>JANXVI010000087.1 GCA_025351745.1 Rhodoferax sp. | reverse complement strand
GTGGATCTTCAACCCTTCGGACGATCACCCCATTGAGGCGGGTGCCGCACTGGTGTTCATGGCCAGTCCCGAGGGACGGGCCCGGGTAGAGAAATTGCTGCAAAGCTGACGCTTATGCTTATGCTTTCCTAACGGGCAAGGCGGAAACATGCTGTTGTCTTCACTTCAACGATGTTTATATGAACCCACTTCTCATTCCCGTTGCCATTCTTGTCGTTGTTTTCATTATTGCTGGCTTTCGCATCGCCAACCAATACCAGCGTGCCGTCGTTTTCCGGCTTGGGCGCTTGCTGGGTGTGAGGGGGCCAGGCCTCTACTGGATCATTCCGCTGATCGAATGGCAGAGGATGGTCGACATTCGCACCATCACCACCTCGGTGGACAAGCAGGAGACCATCACCAAAGACAACGTCCCTGTCAAAGTAACGGTGGTCATTTGGTATTCCGTGACCGACCCCGAGCGTTCGGTGATCGAGGTGGTGGATGTTGCTGGGTCCGTCGTCCAGGTTGCGTTGACCTCAATGCGCAACGTAATTGGACGTCACACATTGGATGACGTACTGAAGGAGCAGGAGCGCCTTGGCACCGACATGCGTAAGGTGATCGACACGGCCACCGAACCATGGGGTGTCAAGGTGACGCGCGTTGAAATGCGCAATGTGGAAATCCCAGAATCGATGCAACGCGCCATGGCGCAAGAGGCCGAGGCACTGCGTGAAAAGCGTGCCCGCATCATTAAGGCCGAAGCCGAGCTGGAAGCGGCCATGAAGCTGCGCGAAGCCGCCAAACTAATCATGGAAAACCCCGCAGGCCTGGAGCTGCGGCGCATGCAGATGATTACCGAAGTGGGTGCCGAACAAAACACCACCACCATCATCATGATGCCCAGCGAATTTGTTTCCATGGCCCGAGGCATTGCGGACTGGACGGGCAAGCTGAGCGGACAGGCCGCGCGCAATGGCGAGTAACAGAGCGTGAAAGATCGGTGTTACGCTCGTGACCTTCCATGCGCGTACCACCCCTTCTGAGTTCTCCTTTCGGCGCACTGCTGCTCAGTGATTCGCTGATGCTGCTTGCGGTGATGGTCGGCCACGTGACCATCCCATGGTTCATAGCGCAAAACGGCGGGGGCCCTGATCTGGCGCGTTATGGGGCCACTGCCGCCCTTATGGCGATTGTGGCCATGCCATTGATGTCGCCATTGGGAGACCGCCATTCCAAGCGTTGGTTGATCACGGGCGCGTTGGCAGCCTTCACCGCTTCGGCGGCGATATTGGCGTGGTGGGTAGGATCCCACAGTTACCAACTCAACGCGCTGTTGGCGATACAGGTGGTACCCGTAATGGCGATGGCCATCGTGCAGCCGACCAGCACCAGCTTGGTGACAGAAATTGTCCCGACGTCCGAACTGATGCGGGCCGTCAGTTGGCAACAAACTGCGCAATCGTTGGGGCGACTGGCCGGCCCGGCATTGGGTGGCATAGCCTTGGCGATAACGGGAACGGAAGTGACACTGTGGCTTTACGTAGCACTCTTACTTCTGGCCACTGCGTTTGCGATGCGGCTACCCAACGGCGTCCCGTTGCCAAAGCCCGCCACTGCGACCGGTTGGTGGGCCGATATTCGCGCCGGGCTGCGGGCCAACTGGCTGGTTCGGATAGAGCGCGGGTGGATGGCTTCCAACTTTTTGTCTTGGTTGTTTTTGTTTCCGGCGTTCACCATGCTGGTGCCGTTGAAAGTGCTGTCGCTCCATCTCTCGGCATTGTGGCTTGGGCTGTGCGAAGCTGCATTGGCGCTGGGCATGCTGGCAGGCGCACTGGGGGTGTCGCGTTGGTGGATAGGACGCTACGGGCGCTTTAACACCCGCGTTTTGGGCGCGGCGCTACAGGGCGTTGGATTAGCCGTAGCCGGGATGACGACCACACCCTTGGTGCTGGTAACTGCATTCGCATTCGTCGGCACGGCCAGTTCGGCCATGATTTTGGTTGGCCAGACCCACCGCACATTGGCGCGCCCCATTGCGTTTCGCGCTCGGATGTCGGCCGGTTCCATCATGACATCTCAAATCGCCGCCTCTTTAGGGCCCATGATTGCCGGTGCGGCCCTATTGCGCTGGCCCATTGAGGGGGTGTACACCGTATTCGGTCTGCTCGGTGGACTGGCAGCCCTGTCCATCGCTTTAGTCCCAGGGTTCCGTGCGCTGATGGCGCTGGACCACCACGAGGTGGAAGGCTGGTATGCGACGGCTTACCCAAAGGCGTTCAGGTAAAAAAAAGCCCACACCGACTTGCGGCGTGGGCTTTGAAGTTCAACAATCTTCCAACTAGCTTCTTACTTGGCGACTACGCGCACCATCTCCAAACACTTGTTCGAGTAACCCCACTCATTGTCGTACCAACTCACCAGTTTGACGAAAGTGCCGTCCAGCGCAATGCTGGCATCGGCGTCAAACACGCTGGTGCAGGTCTCGCCACGGAAGTCGGTGGCGACGACCTTGTCTTCGGTGTAGCCCAGCACGCCCTTGAGCGCGCCTTGGGATTGGGCCTTCATCTCGGCACAGATTTCAGCCAGTGTGGCGGGGCTGTTGAGTTCGCACGTCAGATCGACGACCGACACATCGCTGGTCGGCACGCGGAATGACATGCCGGTCAGCTTTTTGTTCAACTCAGGAATCACCACACCGACCGCCTTGGCAGCGCCGGTGCTGGAGGGGATGATGTTTTCCAGAATGCCGCGGCCGCCGCGCCAGTCTTTGTTGGATGGGCCATCCACGGTTTTTTGTGTGGCAGTCGCTGCGTGCACCGTCGTCATCAGGCCGCGCTTGATACCCCACTTGTCGTGCACCACCTTGGCCAGCGGTGCCAGGCAGTTGGTGGTGCAGGACGCGTTGGAGATGATGGCCTCGCCCTTGTAGGTGGTGTGGTTCACACCAAACACGAACATGGGGGTGTCGTCTTTGGAGGGTGCCGAGAAGATGACCTTCTTCGCGCCGGCGGCCAAGTGCTTATCGCCACCGGCCTTGTCCAGGAAGATGCCGGTGGATTCGATGACGATGTCGGCACCGACTTCGTTCCATTTCAGATTGGTCGGGTCTTTCTCCTGGGTCAAACGGATGCGCTTGCCATTGACGACCAGCGTATTGCCGTCCACCGACACGTCGCCCTTGAAGCGGCCGTGCACGCTGTCGTACTGCAGCATGTAAGCCAAGTACTCTGGCTCCAGCAGGTCGTTGATGGCGACGACTTCGATATCGCTGAAGTTTTGAATAGCTGAACGCAACACGTT
>JANXVI010000078.1 GCA_025351745.1 Rhodoferax sp. | reverse complement strand
CGGGCTCAGAGCGGGGCTGAAGCGAAATTTGCGCTCTAGAGCATGGGCTGTTTGTTCGGTACGCCGGGCCGGGCTGACCCAGATACGCGCGCTGTCTGGCAGTTGACGGTCCAACCAGGCGGCCATGCGGGCCGCCTGCTTCTCGCCGCGTGGCGTGAGCACGCGGGTCAGGTCATCGTTCGCGGTATCGCCCTCCACCGCTTCTGCATGCCGCCACAAGATCAGGTCCATGAGCTACGTGCTCCTCACGCTTGTCGCTGCGCGTACTGTGCTGCCCCCACAGGGGGCCTTAATCGCCTTGGGGCGGCCCGGCGGCGACTAGGCTCCGTCATGTGCCTTGCCCGTAGTCTCAGCGTAGCGCGCCATCAGCGCCGCCTGGGCGCCATGCACCGGCGTCTTGCCATCGCCCGGGTTGCGCGTGTATTTGCCGTCCGGCCCCAGGTCCCAGGCATCGACACCATCGTGCAAATAGGCCACCAGGCATTCGTCCACGATGCGCTGGCGCTGTACGGGGTCGGTCACCGGCCAGGCCAGCTCGACACGGCGCACCATGTTGCGGTTCATCCAGTCGGCGCTCGACAGGTAGAGTTCCTCCGTCTCGCCTTCACGGAAATAAAACACCCGTGAATGCTCCAGAAAACGGCCAATCACCGACCGCACACGGATGTTGTCCGTATGGCCCCGCACCTGCGCCGGGAGCATGCAGGCGCCACGCACGATCAGGTCGATCATGACGCCCTTGCTGCCGGCCCGCATCAGGCTTTGGATCAGCGCATCGTCAGTCAGCGAATTCATCTTGGCCACAACGCGTGCGCCAAGGCCACGCGCGGCGGCAGCGCCCAAAGCGTCAATGCGGTTTATCAGGTTGTTATGGAGATGGAATGGCGCAAACCACAGCTTTCGCAACAGAGGCAGCTTGCTTTGGCTGGCCAAGTGCACAAACACGTGCTCCATGTCGGTGGTTAACACCGGGTCGGCTGTGATGTGGCTCACGTCGGTGTACAGGCGCGCGGTACGCGGGTTGTAGTTGCCGGTGGACAAGTGGCCGTAACGCTTGAGTGATTTGCCCTCCCGGCGGGTGATCAGCATCATCTTGGCGTGTGTCTTGAGGCCCACCACGCCGTACAGAACTTGCGCGCCGATCGACTCCAGCATTTCGGCCCAGTTGATATTGGCCTCTTCATCAAAGCGGGCCTTCAATTCGACAACCACCGTCACTTCTTTGCCCTTGCGCACAGCCTCGCGCAGCAAGTCCATCAATTCAGAATTGGGCCCTGTGCGGTAAATGGTCTGTTTGATGGCCAATACCTGAGGGTCATTCACCGATTCACGCAAAAACTCCAACACCCCGTCAAAACTCTCGAACGGCTGGTGGATCAAAACATCGCCCAACTTGAGCTGCTCGAAGATCGACAGATTGGAGTTCATCTGCGCCGGGTAGGACGGTTTGTACGGCGCAAAACACAGCTCGGGCCGGTCCACTAGGTCGATCAGTTGGGTCAGGCGCACGAGGTTCACCGGGCCTTGCACGCGGTACAAGGCCTTCTCCGGCAAATCAAACTGGTGCAGCAAAAAGTCCGACAAATGCTCCGAGCAACCGGCCGACACCTCCAGCCGAACGGCTTGCCCATAGTGGCGGTGTACCAGGCCCTGGCGAAGTGCCATGCGCAGGTTCTGCACATCGTCTTCGTCCACCGCCAGGTCGGAATGCCGTGTCACCCGGAATTGGGAGAACTGCCCCACATGGCGTCCCGCAAACAGCTCGGATAAATGCGCGCGGATGACGCTGGACAGCGATACAAACAGCGTGCGGGTACCCGACACCTTGGCCGGCATGCGAATCATGCGTGGCAGCACGCGCGGCACCTTGACAATGGCGATTTCATTCTCGCGCCCAAACGCGTCACGCCCGCCCAGGCGCACGATGAAGTTCAGCGACTTGTTGGCAACCTGCGGAAAGGGGTGCGATGGGTCCAGGCCCACGGGAATCAGCAGCGGACGAACTTCACGCTCGAAATACTGTTTGACCCAATGGCGCTGCGCCGGGTTGCGGTCGCCGTGGGACACGATTTTGATGCCCAGGCGCTCAAAGGCCGGCATCAGTTTTTCGTTGTACAGCACGTATTGCCGCCCCACGATGTCGTGCAGCGATGCGGCCAGACGCTCAAACGAGCCGACCGAAAAAGTGCCCTTGCGGTCCCCTGCCTGCATGGCAATCACATGGGGCTCGGCCCGTACTTCAAAAAATTCGTCGAGGTTGGACGACACAATGCACAAGTAGCGCAGTCGCTCAAGCAGGGGCACATCGTCGCGCACCGCCCAATCCAGCACCCGCTCATTGAACGCCAAGATGCTGTGGTCACGGTCCAATAGATCGGGAGCCTTGTCGGCGGCGGTGTCTGAAGTCTTGGTTGGGGTCGGCAAAGTGGGCCTGCGCAGAAAGGACAACATGGAATGAGGCTTTACTATGACACAACAGTGAAGGATTGTTTACGAACGGGATGACAGTTGTGTGACAGCAACGTGACTTGTTAGTTCCTTATCCCCTAGCACGCCCTTGCGGGCCTGCACCAAATGCCCGACAAAAAGCTGCGAAGCATGCGCCCAGCTGAAGACCAGTGCACGTGCCCGGGCGGCATGGCGGGGTATAGCCAGTGCCTCGTACCAGGCGCGGGCCAGGTCGGTCTGCAAAGCTCCTCCACATGCGGGTTGACCCACCACTTCCAGGGGTCCATCTACCGGGTAAGCCGCAACCGGCGTGCCGCAGGCCATGGCCTCTAGCATCACCAGGCCAAAGGTCTCGGAGCGGCTGGGCATGACAAACACATCGGCCGCAGCGTAGACCCGGGCAAGCACATCGCGCGGCAGCACGCCCAGCCAGCGCTCATGCGGATACCGCCCGCGCAGGCCAGCCTCCAGCGGCCCCACGCCGCAGACCACCTTGGTACCCGGCACATCCATTTGCAAAAACGCTTCGATGTTCTTCTCATACGAAACGCGCCCGACAAACAGCGAAACTGGCCGGGCCAGAACGCCGAGCGGCGCATAGACCAGCGGCTCCTCCTGGTACTGGAACAGGCGCACATCGACCCCGTGGGTCCAA
>JANXVI010000059.1 GCA_025351745.1 Rhodoferax sp. | reverse complement strand
TTGCCCAACGAAGCAGAGTGGGAATGCGCGATGCTGACGCAACCGCATCTGCAATGGGGTGAGGTATGGGAGTGGACCGCCAGTGCTTTCTCACCGTACCCCGGATTTGCGCCACACCCTTACATCGACTATTCGCAGCCCTGGTTCGGCAGTCGAAAGGTCTTGCGCGGTGCCAGCTCGGCCTCCAGCGCGTTGATGGCCCATCCACGGTACCGAAACTTTTTCACTCCAGAACGGCAAGACATCCTGTCGGGATTCCGTTCGGTGGCCTGACACGCTACAGGGCCGCCAATTTCAGGTTCTAATGCCGCATCCCCCAACCAATTGAAGATGGAGTAGTCATGGATCGTCGCAGTGCATGGAAATTTTTGGCGTTTGGCGTCGCAGCCTGTCTGTCGGGACTACTGCAGGCACAAACGGTGCTGCGTGTCACGGCCATTCCAGACGAGTCGCCCACCGAGTTGGCGCGCAAGGCTGCGCCGCTGATGAAGTATCTGGAAGCGCGGCTCGGTATGAAGGTCGAGTTCACACCGGTCACGGATTACGCGGCCTCGGTCGAGGCCCTGGCCAACAAGCAAGTCGATCTGGCCTGGTTTGGCGGTTTCACGTTCGTGCAAGCCCTCAACCGTTCGGGCGGTAAGATGATTCCCCTGGTGCAGCGCGAAGAGGATGAAAAGTTTCGCTCGGTCTTTATCAGTGCCGACCCCGCGATCCAGACGCTCGCAGACCTCAAGGGCAAAACGCTGAGCTTTGGCTCGCAGTCCAGCACATCCGGGCATCTGATGCCTCGTCACTTTTTGCTGGAGGCCAAGGTTGACCCCGATAAGGATTTGAAGCGCGTAGCGTTCTCAGGCGCACACGATGCCACCATCGCTGCGGTGGCAGCGGGCAAGGTAGACGCTGGTGCGCTCAATATCTCGGTGTGGGACAAGTTTGTTGCAGACAAGAAGGTCGACCCGACCAAGGTGCATGTGTTTTACACCACCCCTGCGTTCTACGACTACAACTGGACTGTGCACGCCGACATGCCCCAGGCTTTGCGAGACAAGTTGACAAAGGCTTTCACCGACCTCAGCAAAGACACCCCCGAGGGCAAGGAAATTTTGGAACTGCAGCGCGCCACCCGTTTCATCCCCACCAAGGCAGAGAACTACAAAGGCATTGAGGCGGCGGGTCGCCACGCCGGATTGATCAAGTAATCGACCCATGCTGATGCGCCATGTTGGAGCCTGAGGGAGGCGGGATGCAGGTCTCGCTGGAGTCATGCAGCGCCCGCCACGCCACGTCGGGCGTACACCTGCGTTCGGCATTGAACGGCATCACACTGCAGGTGGCGCCCGGCGAGCAAGTCGCTGTGATTGGCCCCTCGGGTGCCGGTAAGACCAGCTTGTTGCAGGTGATGGCCTGTGCCATGCGACCCAGCGCGGGGGTTGTGCGGTTGGCTTCATGTGATCCCTGGGCGGTTTCCCCGCGTGAACTCCAAGCCTTGCGCCGAAGCCTCTTTTTAGCGCCCCAGGTACCGCCCCTGCCACCACGCCAGCGTGTGGTGACGGCCGTGCTGGCAGGGCAATTGCCGCACATGGGACTCTGGCGCAGCCTGCGCAATCTGTTTTACCCGCTGGATATCCCTGCAGCAGACACCGCGCTAGAAGCCTTTGGGCTGTCGGACAAATTGTTTGAACGGGTGGATCGGCTCTCGGGCGGCGAACGCCAGCGGGTGGGCTTGGCGCGCGCCCTTGTTGCGCGAGCCAGTCTATGTCTGGTGGATGAGCCTTTGTCGGCGCTGGACCCAACCCATGCGGAGCAGGCCATGCGCAGCCTCACGCAGACGGCGCAAGCGCGTGGCGTGACCTTGGTCGCATCCTTGCATCACGTTGAAATGGCGCTGGCGCATTTCCCACGTGTGGTGGGGCTGCGCCAGGGCGAGGTGGTTTTTGACTTGCCGGCGAGTCAAGTCAGTAGTGAGCTATTGAACGCGCTCTACGCCCAGCATCTCGATGAGTTGCATGGGCCAATCTCGGAGTCTCGGCCTGCGCCCAAGGCGAGCGCGCCCGTTGTGGTGCAGTGTCGTTGACGCATGACCAGCACCGAGCAACACACACTGCGTGACCCGGCTTGGAGCGGTCGCGTGGGCGCAGTGCTGCTGGCCCTGCTGTTGTTGTGGCCGATGGGAGTACTTACCGAGTTCAAGCCGTGGGAGTTGCTGTCGGCGCAAAGCCTTGCGCCCACCCTTCGGTTTCTGGCTGATTTCCTGCCACCCAAGTTGGAAGGGGACTTTTTGGCCCTGGTGCTGCGCGAGACCTGGCGCACCGTGGCCATGGCTACTACCGGCCTGGTGTTGGCCTGGGTACTTGCCGTGCCCATAAGTTTGATGTCGGTGCGCGTGCTGTCGGTGTCGTCCCTCAGCGGCCGCATGGGCTTACTGCCCGCCGTCATCCGGCAACTGGCGCGATGGCTGCTGATTGGTTTGCGTAGCGTGCCCGAGTTGATCTGGGCCCTGGTGTTCGTCCGCGTCGTGGGTTTGGGGCCGACGGCGGGGGTGCTGGCGATTGCCTTGACCTATGCCGGTATGCTGGGCAAGGTCTACGCAGATATTTTGGAGTCGGGCGATGTACACACCACGCAAGCGCTACTGCGCAATGGCAGCGGGCGACTTCAGGCTTTTCTGTACGCTTTGCTGCCACAAAACGGGGCCGAATTGACCAGCTACACGGTGTACCGCTGGGAATGCGCCATCCGCTCATCCGCGGTGCTCGGTTTCGTCGGCGCCGGGGGGCTCGGGCAGCAGATGGACGCCTCCTTGAAAATGTTCAACGGCGGTGAAGTCGCCACGATGTTGTTGGTGTTCTTTGCACTGGTGGCGCTGGCTGATAGAGCCAGTGCTTTTTTGCGGCGGGGCTTGGCATGAAGCCTTCCGGGTCCGCGCGGACCGCCGCCAACCAACGCTTCAAGTTGCCGCCCCCCCTGTTTGACGCGCGTTGCAAAGCCTGCTGGTTTGTCGCTGGGATCGGGGCCTTGGTGGTGGCCAGCTTTGTCTCGCTGGATTTGCAATGGAGCAAGTTTCTCGCGCCGGGTGCGCTGGCACGCATGGGGCGGTTCGTCGGCGAATTGATGCACCCCAACCTGGACGCAAGCTTTCTGAGCAAACTGTTGCGGGCCACTCTGGAGACCTTAGCCATGTCTGCGTTGGGCACTCTACTGGCCGTAGTGCTGGGGCTGGCCCTGGCGCTACCAGCCAGCAAGACCCACGCCGACGACCCGGCGCGTTGGCGCACGCTCACACGCAGCCTGCTCAACGCCCTGCGAAGCGTGCCCGAGCTGGTGTGGGCAGCGCTGCTGCTCATCGCCGCGGGCCTGGGGCCATTCGCGGGCACGCTGGCGCTGGGCCTGCACACCTCGGGCGTTTTGGGGCGGCTGTTTGCCGAGGCGATAGAAAACGCGCCACCTGAGCCGGCCTTCGCGCTGCGTGTACGCGGCGTCTCTGCGTTGCAAGTGTTGGCATACGCGCAATTGCCGCAAATTCTGCCGCAGCTCATCAGTTACACGCTCTACCGCTGGGAAAATAACATTCGTGCAGCTGCCGTGCTGGGTGTGGTGGGTGCGGGCGGCCTGGGCCAAATGATGGCCTACCACCTGGGGCTGTTTCAAATGGGCGAAACCAGCTCGGTGCTGATAGCTATGGTGGTGCTGGTGGCGTTGGTGGATGCACAGAGTTACCTGGCACGACGCCGGTTGGCGCAGTAAAAAAACGCAAGGCCGAAGGCGTTCGGCGGTTTCGGCAAAGGGTTTGAGTTGCTGCTGGCATTTGTGCCAACTGGCCAAAACGGGTGCGCAATGGGATCTGCAAAATATATTGACCGGGCTAAAGACAAAGCTGGCAAACTTAAAGAAAGCCCAGCTTGGTGATGCAGGAAATCAGATGTCGTGCCACACCATGGGCCACGTGGAAAAATGGCGGTTGCGAGCGCCGTTCGATGCGCTAACTTGGGAGAAATTCTTCAATGAAAGTTTTACAAGCCGTTGTGCACCATGCCGAATCTGGCGTGCATGATTTCTCTGCCCTGGCTGCCATGCCACCCGATCTGGTGCTGGCGTTCGGTTCAGTGACCGCCCTGCAGGCTGGTGCGGATGCGATTGCGCAAGCCTTTCCCACGGCGCACAGGGCGGGTTGCACCACGGCGGGTGAGATATCCGGCAAGGGGGTGGAAGACGGCAGCCTGGTGGTTACGGCCTTAAAGTTCGATCATGCCCACGCCGCCCAGGTTAGTACGGTGCTGGATGGTATGGAGGATTCATTCGCCGCAGGCCGGCGTTTGGCGTCTGCGCTGCCCATCGTGGGCCTGCGGGCGGTGTTGATATTTGGCCAGGGCGTACAAATCAACGGAAGCGCGGTGTTGTCCGGCATGACCGATATTTTGGGCCCCAAAGTACCGATCACCGGCGGCCTGGCCGGTGACGGCGGGGTTTTTGCACAGACCTGGGTGTTGGACGCGCAGGGCTTGAGCGACAACCGACTGACCTGCGTCGGCCTGTACGGTGACGCGCTGGAGTTTTCGCATGGCTCGTTTGGCGGCTGGTCGCCGTTCGGACCGGCCCGCAAAGTGACGCGATCCGAAAACAATGTGCTGTTTGAGCTCGATGGTGAATCTGCGCTGGCTGTTTACAAGCGTTACCTGGGTGACCATGCGAGTGGGCTTCCGGCATCGGGCCTGCTTTTCCCCTTTGCCATGCTGGGTAGCGACCACTCGGAAGTGGGGCTGATCCGCACTATATTGGGTGTCGATGAAGCGGCAGGCAGCCTGACCTTGGCTGGTGATATCGATCCCAATGGATATTTGCGGTTGATGCATGCCAGTACCGACGCGCTGGTGGAGGGGGCAGAAGCGGCTGCCGAAGCTGCGCGGGCCATGCAGGGCAAGCCGAACGAAGGTCTGGCCTTGCTGGTGAGCTGTGTGGGGCGCAAGCTGGTCATGGGTGGCCGCGTCGATGAAGAGGTAGAGGCTGTGGCCGATGTCTTTGGGCAAGGCGCGACCTTGGCGGGTTTTTACTCCTACGGTGAGATAAGTCCATTTAGCCCCGCCGTGGAATGCAAATTGCATAACCAGACCATGACCATTACCTATATTGCCGAAACGGCCTGACGCCGCGTTTGGCGGGGACTGCATGCACAAGTTACTTGCGCGCCAAGTCAAGCGGGTGCTGGATGTAGACACTGGAGGCCTGCCCGCCTTGCATCAAGAGTTCAGCCGCCTAGTGGCTAGTGGCGCTTTGTCGGCTGAGGCCGCGCATCTGCTCAATGGTTTGCCGCTATTTTTGCAACGGGTAGATGAAGCCTACACGCAAAGCGACCGAGACCTGGAGCTAAAGACCCGCAGCCTGGAACTGAGTTCGGTCGAACTGACCGAGAAGAACAGCCGTTTGCGAGAGGACCTGGCCAGTCGCACCCGGGCCATCGACTCGCTGCGCGCATCGGCCCGCGACCTGATGGCCTCGATAGATACCGATCAGACGCTGGCTGCCGACGACAACCTGGAAACCCTGTCTGCCCTGATGCGCGACCTGGTCACGCAGCACGAAGAGAGTCAGCGGGATCTACAAGAGGCGCTGACCGATCTGGCTTACCAAAAGTTTGCGCTGGACCAGCACGCCATTGTCAGCATCACCAACCTGGTCGGTGATATCACCTATGCGAACGACAAACTCTGTGAGATCAGTGGATACTCGCGCGCCGAGTTGCTGAACCACAACCACAGACTTATCAACTCGCATACCCATAGCCCCGAATTTTTTACCGACATGTGGCAATGCATTACTGCGGGTCGGGTTTGGCATGGCGAAATCTGCAACCGTAACAAAGAGGGCTCGCTCTATTGGGTGGACGCCACAATCGTTCCTCTGGCCAACGACGCTGGCAAGCCGACGATGTTCATTGCTATCCGCACTGACATTACCGAGCGCAAACGCATGGAGACATCCATGAAGGCTGCCGAAGCGCGCTTGCGCCACATCACCAACACGGTTCCAGGTGCTGTTTTTCAATGGCACGTGGGGCCCAACCAGTACCGCTACACCTTCATCAGCGAGCGTGTGCGGGAGGTGTTGGGATTTACGCCCGAAGAACTGAAGCTTGACTCGTCTTTGACCATGGACCAGATTTTCGAGGACGACCGGGCACGCGTGGTCAATGGCGTGTTGGATGCAGCCCGGCGGCGCGTCATTTGGCGTGGAGATTACCGGGTGCGACTGCAGCAGGGTCAATTGCGCTGGGTACGTACTGAAATCGACCCCGAACCCGACTTGGCGGCTGATGGCGCCACGGTATTTACCGGCATCTGCCAAGACATCACAGCGCTCAAAGAGGCTGATTCCCGCCTACGCCAGGTCACCGAGAACATTCCCGTAGCAGTGTTCCAGTATTGCGCCGAGCTCGATGGCAAGATCAAAATAGCCTTCATCAGTGACTCCATTGAGGCGATATGCGGTGTGCGTGCTGATGCGGTGTTGGATAACACCAGCTTGCTGCTGGAGCGTGTGCATCCGCAAGACCAGGCCATCTTTTCTGCAGGGCTGGGCGTGGCCAATGTCGATACGCAGGCGCAGACCGTGGACTTTCGGATGGTGCACGCGCAGACAGGTGACGTGGTGTGGGTGCATGGCGAGGCGCATCCGCGCCAACTCTCCCACGTCGGATGGGTGTGGAACGGCTATTTCACCGACATCACAGCGTCCAAGCAGGCTGAGACCGAGTTGCAAAGGGCCAAAGAAGATGCCGAGGCCGCCAGCCGTTCCAAATCAGATTTTCTGGCGAACATGAGCCATGAAATCCGCACGCCCATGAATGGCGTGATCGGCATGACGGAACTGTTGCTGGACACCACACTCGACGCCGAACAACGCGAGTACCTGGGAATTGTGAAGTCGTCGGCAGATGCCTTGCTGCGCGTCATCAATGACATCCTCGATTTTTCCAAAATCGAAGCCGGCAAACTGCTGATCGAGCACATCCCCTTTCACTTGGGGCAATCGGTGGCAGACATCCTCAAATCGGTAGCCTTGCGCGCCAGTGAAAAGGGGTTGGAACTGGTGTCCGACATGGCGGCCGATGTGCCTTTGGGGGTTTTGGGAGACCCGGGTCGTTTGCGCCAGATTTTGCTTAACATTGTCGGTAATGCCATCAAGTTCACGGCGAAGGGTGAAATCGTCGTCCGCGTTGCGCGTGCGGCGCCTGATGAGTCCCCCGGAACGGTGCATTTTTCGGTCAGCGATACGGGCATTGGCATCCCGGCGGACAAGCAGGCCGCCATATTTGATGCCTTCTCACAAGAGGACAGCTCCACCACCCGCAAATACGGAGGCACAGGATTGGGGTTGACGATTTGCGCGCGGCTGGTAGCGGCCATGGGCGGGCGCATCTGGGTGGAGAGTGTTCCTGGCCAAGGCAGTATTTTCCATTTCACGTTGCGCATGGAGGTGGACGCCGGTGCCGCCACGCCGATTGCGCACATGGTGCGTTTTGCAGGCTGCACGGTGTTGATTGTGGATGACAACGCGGTCAACCGTCTGGTACTGACCAGCACCCTGGAGAGCGAAGGCGTGATCACCCATGCCATGTCCAGTGGCCAAGAAGCACTTGACTGGCTGGCGCAGGCCTCGACTGGGCAGGGGGGAGCGGCTTGCGACTTGGTATTGCTGGATGCCCAAATGCCCGGTATGGACGGTTTTGTCGTGGCTGAACAAATTGCACTCATGCCGCAGTACCAAAAAGTTCCGATGGTGATGCTTTCTTCCGCAGGCATGAAGGGCGATGCCCAACGTGCCACTGCGGTGGGCATTGTGGGCTACCTCAGCAAACCTATTGCACGAGACGAGCTTTTGCAGGCCTTGGCGCGCGTGCTGAACCTGGACAGCTCGCAACCGCAGGCACTTGTGACCAGCCACCTGATTCGCGAGAGCCAAGTGTTGCTCAATGTGCTCCTGGTTGAGGACCATGTTGTTAACCAGAAACTGGCAGTGACGCTTTTAACGCGGTGGGGCCATCATGTAGAGGTTGCCAGCAATGGCCAGCTTGCGCTGGAGAAGGTGGCTGAGCAGCAGTTCGATGTCATACTCATGGACATGATGATGCCGGTCATGGACGGGTTGGAAGCCACCCACCGTATTCGTGCTCAAGAGACGGGCCGCCGCACTCCCATCATCGCGATGACGGCCAATGCCATGGAGTCTGACCGTGAACGTTGCTTGGCCGCTGGCATGGATGAGTATTTGTCCAAGCCGATCAAGGCGCAGGAGCTGCAACACATGCTGCAGCATGTTGTATCGCCCGGTATGCAGTTTTTGCAGTCCCAGGCGGCACATTTGGTGAAAGCGGCACCTTGCGCAACTGACTTTGACTACGCTGCCGCTGTGACCCAAGTAGACCAGGATGTGCTGCAGATCATTGCCCAAGCGTTCGTTGACCTATGGCCCCGGGACTACGAAAAAATGCAGGCCGCGTTGGCAACCGGTGATCTGCTGCCTGTGCTACACGTTGCCCATGCCCTGAAGGGTACATTGGCAATGTTTGGTGCAAAGCCTGCCAGTGATTTGGCCGGCGAAATAGAGCGGTGTGCAGGCGGCCATGACTCACAGGGTGCCGAACTACGTCTGGCATTGCTTGCGCTTGAAATGGACAAACTGATCCCCGTCATCCCCCTTCTCGGGCCCGACTGACTTCAATCGACATCGACAAGGTAAGAGGAACCCCTATGGCCCAGCATGTGTTGATCGTGGATGACACGGATATCAACCTGATTCTGTTTGCAGCGTTGGTGAAGAAGCTGGGTGATTGCGTGCCGCATACTTTTGCCCACGCGCGCGATGCGCTGGCCTGGCTGGTCGACAATGACCCCGATCTGGTCATCGTCGATTACATGATGCCTGATATCGACGGGCTGGAGTTCATGCGCCTCATGCGCGAAATTCCAGGGCGCATAGAAGCGCCGGTGGTGGTGATCACAGCGAATGATCAGAAACAATTGCGCTACCGGGCGCTGGACCTGGGGGCCAGCGATTTCTTGACCAAGCCGGTCGATAAAGTCGAGTTTTTGGCGCGTACGCGCAATATGCTGACTGTCAGCGAAGCGCGCAAGCAAATAACCGACCGTGCCGCTTGGCTGGCCGAAGAGGTGCGCAAGGCCACGGCAGAAATTGTTGCGCGCGAGCGGGAGACGGTGTTTCGGCTGTGCAAGGCCGCAGAATACCGCGACCCCGAGACCGGCGCGCACATCTTGCGCATGGCCCACTATTCGCACCTGATTGCGCGCGGTCTGGGCTTGCCGGTCGATGAACAGCAGTTATTGCTGGAAGCCGCCCCCATGCACGATATTGGCAAGGTGGGCATTGCCGACAAGATATTACTCAAACCGGGTCGCCTGGATGTGGACGAGTTCGAGGTGATGAAGCAACACGCCGTGTATGGCTACGAACTGCTCCGCGGCAGCTCTTCAAAGGTTCTGCAGGCCGGCGCCGAAATCGCGCTCGGTCACCACGAGAAATTTGACGGAACAGGGTATCCGTCAGGTGTGCGCGGCATGGACATTCCCATTTTTAGTCGTATTGTTGCGGTGGCCGATGTGTTTGATGCGCTGACATCGGAGCGCCCCTATAAAAAAGCCTGGACTCTGGAGGCTGCTGTGGACTTTTTAGTCAAGGGTTCGGGTACACATTTCGACCCCCAGTGCGTACAGACATTTCTGGACGCCTGGGACGACGTTATGGAAATCCGTGACCGCTACCAGGAAGAAACGCCGTAGGCCGGCGGAACCCATTGATTGCGATTTGCTACATTAATAATAGCTACAAGGCCATGTTCCACGAGGGCTAGCGGCCGAATTAACGTATGACCAATACGGGAATGGCAGTGTGCGTGAGCACATGCTGGGTCTCGCTTCCCATCAGCAGGCGTCCAAGGCCCTTGCGCCCATGTGATGCCATCACGATCAAATCGCACTGGTTCTTGGTAGCCGCTGCGATCAACGCGTCGGAGACCACATTCGACGTGATGGTGAGGGTCTCCGCTGTCACGCCCTTGTCTGATGCGGCCTGCTTGACGGCATCCACCACCGCCTGGCCTTTGTCTGCCCACTGTTTCTCGACCAACAGCATTTCCTCGGGCAGAAGTGCCACCCCACCTTCAAAATAGCTCTGGGGGTAGCGCGGGACGACGGTGACCGCCACCAGCTTTGCGCCGCACAGGGCGGCCAGTTCAATGGCCTTGGTAGCCGCTTTTTGTGACAGTTCGGAGCCATCGGTGGCGATGAGGATACGTTGGTACATGGGCTATGCTCCTTGGAGAGGTTGAAATGCGCAGCTTACGCCTGAGGCGCTGGCCAATCCTTGATGTAGGTCAAGACTACGTATGTCGATAGTCCGCATACTGAACTGCAATGCAATCCCCTGCTTTCGTGATCGATCCTTCGCCGGAATCGGCGCTGCCCAGCCCCGAGTCTGCGGCAATGCAGCCGCACGCCAGGGCCGCGTTGGCACTGTTGGACGACCCGCACGAGTGGAGCGCCTTCAGCCGCCCATCTACCTTGGGTGTGGGCTGCTGGGAATCCAGTGTGGTGATCGAAGGCATGCACTGCGCGGCGTGTTCGCTCACCGTTGAGGATGCGTTGAAGAAGGTGTCAGGTGTCCTCAGCGCCCAGGTTGGCGCGGCCAGTCACCGGGCCACAATTGTCTGGTCGGCCAAGCAGGTTGTGCCGTCGGTGTGGATGCAGGCCGTGCAGGCCAGCGGCTACCGTGCGGTGCCGGCCAACGATGTCTTTGTCAGTGAGCGACGCAAGCTGGAAACGCGCCAAGCCCTGTGGCGCTGGCTGGTGGCAGGCCTTTGCATGATGCAGATCATGATGTACGCCTACCCGGCCTACATTGCGCTGCCGGGCGACCTGAGTGCCGAGATGGAGCAGTTGCTACGCTGGGCCTCGTGGGTGTTAACGCTGCCCGTACTGCTGTTTTCTTGCGGCCCATTCTTCCGCCACGCACTGCGGGATCTGGCCCATGCCCGCATCAGCATGGACCTGCCCATTGCGCTGGGCATTGCTATTACCTTTTCCGTCAGCACGGTGGGTACCTTTGAGCCGCTGGGGCGCTTCGGGCGCGAAGTGTACTTCGACTCGTTGACCATGTTCGTATTCTTTCTGCTGACCGGGCGCTGGCTGGAATTGCGCTTGCGTGACCGTACCGCGGGCGCGCTGGAGGCACTGATGAACCGCCTGCCGGACAGCGTCGAGCGCCAATTGACCGACGGGCAGTTTGCCCGCGTCGCAGCGCGGCGGGTGCAGGTGGGCGACGTGTTACGCGTGCACCCCGGGGATACCTTCACGGCTGACGGCGTGTTGACCGCCGGGGCCACACGGGTGGACGAAGCCTTGCTGACAGGTGAATCCCGCCCCCTGGCGCGCCAAGTGGGCGATGCAGTTTTCTCGGGTAGTCACAACCTTACCGGCACCGTGCAATGGCGGGTTGAACGGGTGGGTGGGGCGACCCGCTTTGCGCAAATCGTGGCCTTGATGGAAAGTGCATCCGCCACCAAGCCACAGGGTGCGCTGCTGGCAGACCGGATCGCCAAGCCATTCTTGCTGGCCGTGTTGCTGGCCGCTGCGGGAGCCTGCGCCTGGTGGTGGGGGCGTGACCCGGGCCATGCACTGATGGTGGCGGTGTCAGTATTGGTGGTGACCTGTCCGTGCGCACTATCGTTAGCCACACCGGCCGCCATGCTGGCCGCCGCCGGAAACCTGGCGCGCGGCGGCGTCCTGGTGCGCCGCTTGCAGGGCCTGGGGGCCCTGGCGCAGGTCGATAGCCTGGTGTTCGACAAGACCGGCACGCTGACCTGTGATGCCATGGTGCTTGATGCCGTGGAGACACGTGCCGGTGTGTGCGAAGACCAGGCTCTGGCCATGGCCGCAGCGTTGGCCCAACACTCACTGCACCCGGTGTCGCGTGCACTGGTGGTCGCGCAGTTGCGTCGCATGACCACATCCCCGGAAATGGCTCCTGCACATGCCATGTGGACGTGTGATGCCGTGACTGAAAGCGCGGGGGAGGGCGTGGCTGGATTTGCGCGAGACGCTGATCCAGCTTGTATCGGCACACCTGATGCATCCCTGCGTTTGGGCTCAGCCAACTTTTGTCTGGTGCCTCCACGGTGTGTGCCGGGCTTGCAAGTCCATTTGCGGGACGACCAAGGCTGGCTGGCTAGTTTCATCTTGCAAGAAGAGCTGCGACCGCAGGCTGCCGCTGTGGTCGCGCAATTGAAGCATCTGGGCGTTCACGTCCACATGCTGTCCGGCGACAGTGCTGCTGCGGTTACACGGGTTGCTGGGCAGGCCGGCATCACTGAGGCACGCGGTGGCTGTACGCCGCATGACAAGCTGGATTTTCTGCGCGGATTGCAGGCGCGAGGCCAGCATGTGGCTATGGTGGGTGATGGCCTTAATGACGGGCCGGTGCTGGCCGGGGCCAATGTGTCGTTCGCATTTGGGCAAGCCGTTCCTTTGGCGCAGGCCAAAGCAGACTTTGTCATTCTGGGTGAGCAATTGGTGGCGGTGGTGGACACGCTGCGTCTGGCACGTCGCACCATGGCGGTTGTTCGCCAGAACTTGTGGTGGGCGTTGCTCTACAACGCGGCCTGTGTTCCGCTCGCGGTCATGGGGCTGCTGCCCGCATGGCTTGCAGGCCTTGGTATGGCAAGTAGTTCATTGTTGGTGGTACTCAACGCCTTGCGTCTGGCGTTGCCACTGCCCGCGCCACTATCCATTGAAAGGGCCGACTGATGGACATCCTGTATTTGTTGATCCCGTTGTCGGTGGTGTTGGTGTTCTTCATCCTGGGTGGGTTGTGGTGGGCCATCAACCGGGGCCAGTTTGACGACATCGAGGCAGAAGGCGAGCGAATTTTGCGGGATTAGCTGAAAAAACGTAGGGCTATTTTGGTTCGTTTGACCTGGGTCAAAACATTCATAACCCAGACGATCAAAAATCGTACCCAGGCTTCAACATTTAAGAGTACACAATGGCATTTGCAAATCAACAAGCGACCGTTTACAACGACACCGTCGTGCGTCAGTTCGCCATCATGACGGTGGTTTGGGGTGTGGTTGGCATGTTGGTGGGCGTTATCATCGCCGCCCAACTGACTTGGCCAGAACTCAACTTCGGCATCCCCTGGCTCTCTTACGGCAGGTTAAGACCCCTGCACACCAACGCGGTCATTTTCGCGTTTGGTGGATGCGGCCTGTTTGCATCGGCCTATTACGTGGTGCAACGCACCTGTCAGGTGCGCCTGTTTTCGGACAAACTGGCGGCGTTCACCTTTTGGGGCTGGCAATTGGTGATTCTTGCGGCGGCGATCTCGCTGCCCCTGGGCTACACCCAGGGCAAAGAATATGCTGAGCTGGAGTGGCCCATCGACATCTTGATCGCCGTGGTCTGGGTGGCTATGTGTGTGGTCTTCTTTGGTACGGTGGGCACCCGCAAGGTCAAGCACATCTATGTGGCCAATTGGTTTTTTGGCGCCTTCTTTCTTGCAGTCGCTATTTTGCACCTGGTCAATAGCGCGGCCATTCCCGCAGGATGGATGAAGAGCTACTCGGCTTACGCCGGTGTGCAAGACGCCATGGTGCAGTGGTGGTATGGCCACAATGCGGTGGGCTTTTTTCTCACCGCGGGCTTCCTGGGCATGATGTACTACTTCATCCCGAAGCAGGCTGAGCGTCCGGTCTACAGCTATCGCCTGTCCATCGTCCACTTTTGGGCGCTGATCTTCACCTACATGTGGGCAGGCCCACACCACCTGCATTACACAGCGCTGCCGGAGTGGACGCAGTCCGTGGGCATGGTGTTCTCGTTGATTTTGCTTGCGCCAAGCTGGGGCGGCATGATCAACGGCATCATGACCCTGTCGGGCGCCTGGCACAAGCTGCGTGATGACCCTATCCTGCGCTTCCTGATCGTGTCGCTGTCCTTTTATGGCATGAGCACGTTTGAAGGTCCGATGATGTCCATCAAGACAGTCAATGCCTTGAGCCACTACACGGATTGGACGGTTGGCCACGTGCACTCCGGCGCTTTGGGCTGGGTGGGTCTGGTAACCATGGGCTCCATGTACTACCTGATTCCGCGCCTTTTTGGCCAGAAGCAGATGTACAGCGTCAAGGCTATTGAAGTGCATTTCTGGACCGCCACCGTTGGCATCGTCATCTACATCGCGGCTATGTGGATTGCCGGTGTGATGCAGGGCCTGATGTGGCGCGCCGTCAATGCAGATGGCACCCTGACCTACACCTTCGTCGAATCCGTAAAGGCCACCTATCCGTTCTATGTGCTGCGCTTTTTGGGCGGGCTACTGTACCTGTCGGGCATGGTGATCATGTTGTGGAACACGCTGAAGACCGCCACCGCCGGTCGCGCAGCGAACATTAACGTCCCAGTTGCTGTGGCGAATGCGTAAGCAATTGAATGTGTGATTAGGAAAGACCATGGCAAACCAAACTAAAAAATCAGGCTTCTCGCATGAGAAGATCGAGACCAATAATTTCTTGATGATCGCGCTTATCTTGCTGGTGCTGCTGGTCGGCGGCATGGTGGAGATAGTTCCGCTGTTCTTCCAAAAATCGACCACCGAACCCATTACAGGCATTACGCCCTACACCGCACTGCAACTGGCCGGTCGGGATATCTATGTGCGCGAAGGATGCTACAACTGCCACTCGCAAATGATTCGCCCGTTTAGGGCCGAGACACTGCGCTACGGTCACTACTCCGTTGCCGGCGAGTCGGTCTATGACCATCCCTTCCAATGGGGTAGCAAACGCACGGGCCCCGACCTGGCGCGGGTCGGTGGCAAGTACAGCGACGACTGGCATCGCACCCATCTGGGTAACCCGAGAGATCTGGTGCCCGAGTCCAATATGCCCGCGTATCCGTGGCTTGAAAAGGCACTGGTTGACGCAGAGGTTATGCCGGCTCACATGACAGCACTGCGCAGGGTCGGAGTGCCCTACACAGATGCTCAAATTGCCGCTGCAGCGCAAGACGTCAAAGGCAAGACTGAGCTGGATGCCACCATTGCCTATTTGCAAATGCTCGGCCTGGCTCTGAAGTAACCCCCAAGGATTGACTATGGACATCGACATCAACACCCTGCGATCCGCCGCCACCTTGGTCAGCTTTGTGACCTTTATTGGCATCGTGTGGTGGGCCTGGTCCAAGCGCCGTGCCGACGATTTTTCTGAGGCAGCCCGCCTGCCTTTTGACCAGGACTAAGCGCAGAAAGCGAGAAATAGAATGAGCGACTTTACAAGCGACTTCTGGTCGATTTACATCGCCGGTATCACCATCGTGAGCATCCTGGCGTGTCTTTTGTTGCTATGGTTTAGCGGCAAGGCCGAGGTCATGTCCGCCGGTGATAACACGACGGGCCATGTGTGGGACGAAGACCTGCGTGAGATGAACAATCCTTTGCCGCGGTGGTGGGCTTGGCTGTTTGTCATCACCATTGTGTTCGCGCTGGGCTACCTGGTTCTGTATCCCGGTTTGGGCAGCTATGCGGGCACATTGGGCTGGACCCAAAATGGTGAGCTCAAGGCCGAGGTGGAAGCGGGTGAGCGCGAAGCCGCGCCCCTGTACGCGAAGTTTGCCGCCATGACCCCTGAAGCCATTGCAAGTGATCCGCAGGCCATGGCCATAGGTGAGCGACTATTCATGAACAACTGCTCGCAATGCCACGGCTCGGACGCACGCGGCGCCAAAGGCATTCCCAATCTAACGGACAGTGATTGGCTACACGGTGGCACACCCGACAAGATCAAAGAGACGATTACCTTGGGACGCACAGGAAACATGCCGCCCATGGCCGCGGCCGTGGGCAATGCAGATGACGTCAAGAATTTGGCCAACTATGTTCTGGGTCTGTCCAAGAGCCCGAACGACTCCGTGCGTGCAGCCCTGGGCAAGGAAAAGTTTGCAGCTTGTGCGGCCTGCCACGGCATGGATGGAAAAGGCAACCAGGCTTTGGGTGCACCCAACCTTACCGACAACATTTGGCTGCATGGTTTTGGTGAAAGCGCGATTACCGCCATGGTCAACAATGGCAAGGTTAATCAAATGCCTGCTCAGGCAGAGCGGTTGAATGCGAACCAGATTCAGATCCTGACATCCTATGTTTGGGGCTTGTCCAATACCACCGCCAAAACCAAGTAGGCGCACGGCCAAAGAGATACTGACATTGCCTGATACCAGCCCACCGCCGCGCAAAGTCATACCAATCGCGCCGTCACCAGACAGGAGCCCCATCGCGCCGCCCGCGAATGCCGATGCCGAAACGGTGTGGCTGTACGAGGCGCACAAGAAAATTTACCCGCGTAGCGTCTCGGGTGTTTTCACCAACTGGCGCTGGGTCATGGTGTTTGTGACGCAGTTGGTGTTCTACGGCTTGCCGTGGCTGCAGTGGGGCCAACGCCAGGCTGTGCTGTTTGATTTGGGTGCTCGGCGCTTCTATATTTTTGGCCTGGTGCTGTACCCGCAGGACTTCATCTATTTGACGGGGATCCTTGTCATTTCGGCGTTGTCGCTGTTCCTGTTTACGGCCGTAGCAGGACGCTTGTGGTGTGGCTATGCCTGCCCCCAGACGGTCTACACCGAAATCTTTTTGTGGCTCGAGAAGAAGACCGAAGGTGACCGTTCGGCGCGTATGCGCCGCGATGCGGGGCCGTGGAACCCTGACCGGATTTTGCGCAAGTCGCTCAAGCATGCCCTGTGGCTAGTGCTGGCAGGTTGGACCGGCTTTACTTTTGTGGGCTACTTCACCCCCATACACGAATTGGCTAACGAGTTCGTGCAAACGCAAATGGGTTCGTGGGAAGTATTTTGGTCGGTCTTTTATGGGCTCGCCACCTATGGCAATGCGGGGTTTATGCGTGAACAAGTCTGCCTGCACATGTGCCCCTATGCACGCTTCCAAAGTGCCATGTTCGATGCCGACACCCTGGTCGTCACCTACGACGAAGAGCGCGGCGAACCGCGCGGTGCACGCTCGCGCAAGGTCGACCCGCTGACGCTGAACCTGGGAGCTTGTGTGGACTGCAGTCTGTGCGTGCAAGTTTGCCCCACTGGCATTGACATCCGCGAAGGCTTGCAATACGAATGCATTGGTTGTGGTGCCTGCGCCGATGTGTGTGATGGCGTAATGGACAAGATGGGCTATGCGCCGGGCTTGATCAAATACTCTACGCAAAACGCCATCAATCAACATTGGACCTGGCGCCAGACCCTGCGCCATGTGCTGCGCCCCCGCGTGCTCATTTATTCGGCTATCCTGGGTGCAGTGGTGCTGGCCATGGTGGTGAGCCTGGCGCTGCGCACACCCTTCAAGGTCGATGTGGTGCGCGATCGCGGTATGTTGGCACGCATGGTCGATGCAGGGCGGATCGAGAACGTGTACCGCCTGCAGATCATGAATGCCACTGAGACCACGCAAGACTTTGGCATCGCGGTCGAGGGTCTGCCCGGCCTCGTCGTTGTGTCGGACACTACCGTCAGCATTGCGTCTACACAGTCCCGCTGGGTGGCTGTGCGGGTGCAGGCGCCACCCGATGCGGCCAGCCCCGGTTCACACGCCATCCACTTTGTGGTCACCGGTCAGGGTGTCGTGGGCCGGGTGGTTGAGAAGTCGGCTTTCATTGTTCCACGGTAAATATTTCACTATTGGTTCCGCTTCAGGAGGCTCTATGCACAACCCCAACGCCACACCCGCAACTGTGCCCCGACCCTGGTGGCAATACGGCCACGTATGGCTGGTGATCTCGGGTCCGGCAGTAGTTGTTATTGCGTCCTTCATCACCTTTTATCTGGCGGCCTCGGGCCAAGACCCGGTCATTGAAGAGGACTATTACCGCAAGGGTATTGAAATCAACAAAACACTACGGGATAGCCCGGCCAGCCTAGCCCCAGCTACCCAAGCGCGCAACCATGCCGCGACCGGCGTGCAAGCCCCAAAGTAGGCCACCATGCTGCGCCAACGCCTGATGTGGATTGTGTGGCCGGCCTTTTTGATGGCCGGTCTGCTGGAAGTGCTGGTCTTTGCCATGGTAGACCCGCAAGATGTACATTGGTTTGGAACGCCATTGGAATGGTCGCGCCAAGCCATTTACACCGGGGCATTTTTTGTGTTCTGGGGTGTCACTGCCATATCGGGCGGGCTGACGACCCTGCTGGCCATGTCACCGTTCGAAGTGAACCGCTGCCCTTTGCCAATAGACGGGCGACCCGACGGTTGCCCCAAGCAAGGTGGCTGCTGAGTTCAGGCGTTGCAGCTGGACTAGCTGCCGGCCTTGGTGCTGACGATGGCGCGTAGCGCTTGCGCATTCAGCACACGGATGTGGCGCTGCTTGACCTCGATGATGCCATCTTCTACAAACTTGGAAAAGGTGCGGCTCACTGTCTCGAGCTTCAGCCCCATATAGCTTCCGATTTCCTCACGGGTCATGCGCAGCACCAGCTCAGACTGCGAGAAACCGCGCGCATGCAGGCGTTGCATCAGGTTGAGCAAAAAGGCGGCGAGGCGTTCCTCGGCCCGCATGCTGCCCAGCAAAAGCATGACACCGTTTTCGCGCACAATCTCGCGGCTCATGATCTTGTGCACATGGTGCTGCAGCGCGGTGACCTCGCGGGACAACTCTTCTATGCGTTCAAAAGGCATGGTGCAGACTTCGGCATCTTCCAGTGCTATCGCGTTGCAGGTGTGGACGTCATTGACAATGCCGTCCAGGCCAATCACTTCACCAGCCATCTGAAATCCCGTCACCTGGTCGCGACCGTCTTCGGTGGTGACACAGGTCTTGAAGAAACCGGTGCGAATTGCGTACAAGTTGGTAAATTTTTCACCGAGGCGAAACAGCGAGCCGCCGCGTTTGATTTTGCGCCGGCTGGCGACCACCTCCTCGATGCGGTCCATTTCAGTTGGCGTTAGCCCCACAGGCATGCACAATTCGCGCAGGTTGCAGTTTGAGCAGGCGATCTTGATGGTGTGCGCGCCAATGCTTACCGGTTTTTCTCCATCCCCGCTTGGCGTCGAAATCTTTATTTCGGGGCTATTGAGCATGTGTGGCGCTGGAAGTTCAAGCATAGTTGCACCAAGAGATGTTTGTTTGTCATTCTATCCAAAACCCCCACATATTGACGCACATCATATTGCGCAGTGTGGAATTGCTGCACAGTAGCGTTCCAAATGGGAGTGTTATGAATGGATTCCGCTGTGATCGTCTCCGAAGATCTGTTGCGAAAATTTGATGTACCGGGACCACGCTACACGTCCTTCCCCCCGGCGGATCGATTTGTCGAGGCCTTTACCTCCCAGGACTACGCACAGACCTTGACACAGCGGCGTAGTGGTTTTGCCGCCAAGGTCTTGCCGTTGTCGTTATATGTGCACATTCCATTTTGCGAGTCCCTGTGCTACTACTGCGCGTGCAACAAAATTATCACCAAGCACCATGACCGGGGTGTGCCGTATTTGCGCTACCTGAGCCGCGAGATCGATTTGCACACCGAGCGCATTGGCACGGGCCAGGTGGTGGGTCAACTGCACCTGGGTGGCGGAAGCCCTACCTTTTTAAACGATTCGGAGTTGCGCGAGCTGATGGCCATGCTGCGGCGCAGTTTTACACTCTCGCCCGGCGGGGAGTACTCCATTGAAGTAGATCCGCGCACGGTAGATGCGGCGCGGTTGGATGCTTTGGCCGACATGGGCTTCAACCGCTTGAGTTTTGGTGTTCAGGATTTTGACCCTGCCGTGCAAAAGGCCGTGCACCGGGTACAGCCGACCGATCAGGTCTTTGCGCTGGTGGCGGCGGCCCGTGCGCGCGGGTTTGCATGGATTAACGTTGACCTGATCTACGGCTTGCCCCTACAAAGCCCCGAATCCTTTGACCGCACGCTCGAACAAGTCAACGCACTGCGTCCGGACCGCATTGCGCTTTACGCCTATGCGCACCTGCCCGAGCGTTTCAAACCCCAGCGGCGTATTGCCACGGTTGAGCTGCCCAGTAGTTCGGCCAAGCTGTCTATGTTGTCGCGTTCGCTGACCGCTTTGCGCGCGGCGGGCTATGTGTATGTCGGCATGGACCACTTTGCACTGCCAGACGATGCTTTGGCGATTGCCAAACGCCTGGGGCTCTTGCACCGCAATTTTCAGGGTTACAG
Organism: Rhodoferax sp.; assembly: GCA_025351745.1. GTDB lineage: Bacteria > Pseudomonadota > Gammaproteobacteria > Burkholderiales > Burkholderiaceae_C > Allorhodoferax. Next base: position 9,733 of record JANXVI010000059.1, on the reverse strand, counting down.
CACGAAGCCCGATTGCGACCTGATTGGTCTGGGGGTGTCGTCCATGGGCCGTATTGGCGCCACCTACAGTCAGAATGCCAAGAGCATGGCAGAGTATTGCGACTTGCTGGACCAAGGGCGGTTTCCGGTGGTGCGTGGCCTGGCCCTGACGCGGGACGATCTGGTGCGCCGGGCGGCCATCATGGCCTTGATGTGCCAGGGGGAGTTGGACTTCGAATCGGTGGAGGAGGGCCATTTGCTGGACTTTCGCAGCTACTTTTCCAAGGAACTGGAAGACCTGCAACCCCTGGTCGCGCAGGGCTTGGTCGACATCACTCCATCGGGGATATCGGTCACGCCCCAGGGCTGTTTTTTTGTACGCGCAGTGGCTATGGTGTTTGACCGCTATTTGCAGTTGGACCACACGCGTGCCCGTTTTTCCAAGATCATCTGACGCCGACGCATGCAAACATCTTTGGCGGTCACTGCATTACTAATGGGCCTGGTGGGTGGGCCGCATTGCATAGCCATGTGCGGCGCAGCCTGTGCCGGCATAGGGCAAGCGGCAGGCCCGCGCAAGCAGACTGCGCTGCTGTTGTTTCAGTTGGGGCGCGTTATCGGTTACTCCGCGCTGGGCGGCTTGGCGGCGGCCTCACTGCAAGGGCTAGGGTGGCTGACCGTGCAGTCCGCCGCGCTACGCCCGGTCTGGTCGCTGTTCCATGTAGCGGCATTGGTGCTGGGCATGGCGCTGATGGTACAGGCCCGCCAGCCGGTATGGCTGGAGAGTGGTGCTCGCAGGGTCTGGGCAAGTGCGCGTGGCGTTGCGGGCCGTTGGGGCCGCGGGGCACCACTGGTATTGGGTAGCCTGTGGGCGCTATTGCCCTGCGGCCTGTTGTACTCGGCACTGATGGTTGCGGCCTTGGCAGGTAGTGTGACTGGGGGGGCGGTGGTGATGGGGCTGTTTGCCCTGGGCTCCAGCGTGACCATGTTCGTGGGGCCGCTGCTGTGGCTGCGCTTGCGTGGCGCACCTGGCCGCCCGGGCAGCGGTGAGTGGGGTGTGCGCTTGGCAGGCGTGGCCTTGGCCGCCAGTTCGGGTTGGGCGTTGTGGATGGCATTGGCCCACAACACCGCCCCATGGTGTGTGGTGTAGTGAGCGCCTTCGCTTGGGGCGGCCCGGCCCGGGTGGGCGATTACAGCTGGGCTTAAACCGGTTCGTCCCGCACCGAGGCTTCCAGTTGGGCAAATGCGTCTTCCACATAGATGCCCAGGCGTTCCAGGTTGGGCAATTCGTCCGTAGCGATCAGGCCAAAGAACAGTTTGTCGACATAGCTGAACAGCGTGATGTTGAGCAGATTGCTGGGCGGTAGCGTGCTGATTGGGTGCATTTCTTCCATGCGCGCACCCTTTATGTAGAGGTGCTCTTTTGGGCCTGGCACGTTGGACACCAGCGTGTTGCCCATGGGGGGCATCTTGTTGCTGAGCTTGAGCGTCTCGGCAATCTGCGCCACCAAGCCGGTGATGATGGTGTAAGACTCGATGGCCTCAGGGGCCACACTGTCGACCATTGTGCGCACATTGCGCAGCGAATAGCCGATGTTGCGCAGGCGCACGTACGGGTCATCCGTGGGCGGGGACAGTTCGACCTGGATGATGCCGATCTTGTTGCCAGCCGTTTTTTCGCCCTCTTTGCGCAGGTTTACCGGCATCTGGATGGTGATGGGGCGGCGCAGATCCACCCCTTGGTCTTGCAGGTAGCGCCGCAGTGCACCGTCCAGGCACGTCAGCGCAATATGGTTGAGCGTGGAGCGGGTGCGCGTGCGTATCGCATTGACGCGCTCCATGGAAACCCCAGCGGTGGCAAATTGGCGTCCCGACGTTACCTGGCCGGTCAGCGGCGTTTTGGCGCTGGAGACGAAGGGCAGGGCGATGGCGTTTTTGGTCAGCTTCACGCTCTCGAGGAACAGCATGGCCGCCAGTCGGCCAATGCCCAAAAAGCGCCGTGTGTTTCCGGTGATTTCTTTCCAGGTCAGTTGTAGCAGCTCGTGCTTGGCCTTGTCTCGGCGGCTGCCGTGGCCGCCATGCTTTTGCGTCCAGACCGGTGTCAGCTCCATGTCGAGGGGGTCGGTGGAATAGCACTCCGCCGTCCAGCGCGACATCGTCACGCCATCGGCGTGGGCATGGTGCATTTTTTGGTACAGCGCAAATTTTCCCTCAGGCAGGCCGTCAATCACATGCACTTCCCACAGCGGGCGGCTGCGGTCCAACATAGGCGTGTGCAGTTGCGACACAAACGCATATAAAGCCTTGCGGTCGTTGGCGTCCTTGGGCAGCGTGTGAAAGAACACGTGCTTGCCCATGTCGATGTGGTCGGTGGTGACCCAGTGCGGCAGCGCACGCATCGAGAAATTGATAATTCTGTTGAACGGTGGCTTGACGTCGCTGGCGACCAGGTACTCTTTGTACAGATTCTTGGCAAATGTTGGCGACGACTTGGGAGGACGCTTAAAAATCAGCAGACCCGCCACATGCTTGGGGCTGGCCTCGGTCTCTGCAATGAAAAAACCAAGATCGAGTAGGGACAGTTTGCTCATGTTGTGTGTTCTTTGCTAAGGTCGAAGTGCTGGTCTATGCGCACTGTAGGCGATGCGCCGGAATCGGTCAATTTGACACTGCAATCTTAGTGGTAGGCTGTAGCGAGGAGCCCATTCGTAGACCCCATGCTTTAGACTTGGGTCCTTCAGTTCGAAGTGATTTGCCAGCTGCAGATTCGTTTTTTGTATCGCGCTGCGCCAAATGGAGGCTTTGTGTCATGGGTGCTGCGTTCTCATGATTTGCGGTGGGCATAAAACCTGCCGCTGCCGTTCTCAAACAAATGTTTTTGCGTGATACGGGGACTTCGGTTCAGGGTGGGATCGGCAAAATTGCGGGCGCCGTTTTGCCCAATCGATGGTATGTCGTGGTGATGGATGAGTTTTGGCATCCACTGATCCATCCGAACCGGATGTCGCCACTGTCAGAGGAATGTCTGGTGGTGGGCTGTTCCGAAAACGCAAGCGTGAACACCTCGCTGGCCTTTTGCTATGGCGAGAGCCAAATCAAATGGCGGGTGTCCCATATTCTGGATGAAGGCTATGACCACCTTGCTATAGAAGGCAACCCCCCGCAATCCACCAAGACCCAGTTGGCCCAAGTCAAGAAGGATGGGCTATAGAAGAAGTACGACGCAGTGTTTGGTGTACCCGCGTCACTGGCACAGCAGATATGCGGGTTCCGCTACCTGGATCACAGTGGCCTTCGGTTTACCGAGCTGATTCCCGTGGAGCTGGTCTCCCTGCCGCAAGTGGTCCATGCCTTGCGTACTCGCCTGGTACCCATGTTGGCGGCAAGGGGCTCTGTTCAGCAAAGCAGCTCAGACGATTGCCAGCCGTTTGTAGCCAAGACAGACCAAGACGACGTGCGCGTTTATGTCTAGCATTGCGCATATCCCAATGGAGGCTGCGGGGCCAACATTCGTTTTGCAGTGTGCAACCATGCGGTTCAGGCCTTATCTACTTGCGTGCCTGACTACGGCCACAGGTTGACGTACAAGAGGAGTTTTAGCGATGCCGTCCGTTTGTCAGGCGGTATCGATACCCCCGAGGACCTGTCGCAGTGGGTCGCATCAATGGACGCGAAGCTTCCCGCGATTCTCGATATTTTGCGTAGCATTCGAGGGTTGGACGCGCGGGCCAATGACGGCAGCCCGCGCTACGGGTTTTATGGCGACCCCACGCTGTCGCACTACGACACGGAAACAGGCCTTTCCCGAATCGTGCGGGCGTACCTCGCCGGCAACCCTGGCTTTGCCCGCATGGTGGCTGAAACCGATGCTGCGTACACTTGCGGCGCCAGCCCGACGAACGACGTACATGCCGTGGTAGCGTATTTGAAGGCGCACGCGAAGCCGGTCGCTTGAGGTGGTGAGGTCGGCGTCGGCTATCGCATCTGCGAAAATCAGTCAACTACTCGATTCCGCAGAAAAAATGCCTGACGCTAACCCCTGGCGCATGTCCGTCGCCCCTATGCTTGATTGGACCGATTGAAATCAGAAATCCAATGGGATCAAAGGCTTACGCGATCGGTGCTTGCTTATGTTGCACCTTTGTAGCACCGGCATCTGTCGCAGGTGACAATAGTCCCATTGATCAAGATGCAGGAAGTAATTTGACCGCTAGAAACTAGTGCTGTCAGTGCGTTATGAAAACTTGATCACAGCTTGATGCCACTTAATTCGGAAGTCCCTATCATGGCGCTGCGGGTATCAAATTAGACTTCAAGATTGTCTTGCTGTTATATTTTCGTTCAACAACGCTCATTCAGAATGAAACAATTTCGCGCCTACTATTCAGCAATATTTTTGTTCGCGTTTTTTAGTGTGAACGCGTGGGCGGACCTAAAGAGTCTGGATTATGCCGACGCTAAGGTTGCCTACATGCGGAACGAGTGGGCCAGGGCGCAAAAATTATTTATCAAATACCGGGCCATGGACTCTGTATTCCTTGCAGCAAATCCTTCAATAAGTCGGGTAATTGATGACGCGATCTCTGATTGCGTCGAACAGCTTGCACTATCCAGGAGCCAATCAAATTGGCCTGTTCGTCCTCCTCCTCCGCCTCCAGTACGTCTGCCTCCATGGCGGCCTAGCGCCTTTGCCTACCCCAAGAACCTGTCAATATGCGGATGTTGGGGGAGCGACGAGCCGCACTTTGTTGCTGCACTGAAATGCGAAAATGGGCAAGTGCGAATAGGCCAGTGCCATTGAATGAAGGCGCTCAGGTTGGCATATGGCGCAATCGTCATCGAGGCCTACAGCTACTGCCTAGCCTTCTTTACCGCAGCCGCTTGCCGTGCATCAATGTACGCGGCCAGGTCGGGGTAAAGCCGCTTAGAACCTTAAAGTGCCCCAGGCTGCCGCTTTTTCGGTAGCGTGAGACAATTTAGCCTACTAAAAGTGCGACACGGAAAAAGTAGCACTTGCGTAGTACCAAAATCCCCCCCTAAAACCCTGAAACGGGTGAGACCTGCGTGAATCAGACGACCCAGCCGGGTGCCGGCCCCGAATCGAGCGACGACCTGCAAAACCGCTGGCGCATGTCCGTCGCCCCGATGCTCGACTGGAGTGATAGGCACTGTCGCTACTTTCATCGCTTGCTGAGTAAGCGCGCCCTGCTGTACACCGAGATGGTGACCACCGGGGCTTTGATCCATGGCGATGTGGCGCGGCATCTGCGCTTCAAAGCCGAAGAGCATCCTGTCGCCTTGCAATTGGGTGGCAGCGATGCGGCTGACTTGGCGCATTGTTCCAAGCTGGGCGAGGAGTGGGGCTACGACGAGATCAACCTCAACTGCGGGTGCCCTAGCGAGCGTGTGCAGCGCGGCGCGTTCGGCGCCTGCCTAATGGCAGAGCCGCAATTGGTGGCCGATTGTGTGAGGGCCATGGTCGACGTGGTGGATGTGCCGGTCACCGTCAAGCACCGCATTGGCATTGACAAGACCGAGAGCTATGCGTTTGTGCGCGATTTCGTTGGCACCGTCAGCGAGGCGGGCTGCAAGGTCTTCATCGTGCACGCCCGCAACGCCTGGCTCAAGGGCCTGTCACCCAAGGCCAACCGCGAGGTGCCACCGCTGCGTTATGCGCTGGTGCACCGGCTCAAGCAAGAGTTCCCCCATCTGACCATCGTCATCAACGGCGGCATTGCCAGCAACGCGCTGGCGGCCGAGCAACTGCAGCATGTGGATGGCGTCATGATTGGGCGTGAGGCCTACCACAACCCCTGGATTCTGAGCGAATGGGATGCCGCGTTTTATGGCGAAGCGCCATCCGATATCACCCGCGAATCGGTTGAGCGGCAGATGGTGGACTACATGGCGCGCGAGGCCGCTGAGCATGGCACGCCCTGGAGCCACATCGCTCGCCACATGCTGGGTCTGCGCCACGGCCTGCCGGGCGCGCGGCACTGGCGCCAGGTGTGGAGCGACCACCACCTTAAAGCGCACCACCCGGCCGAGGTGACGGCAGTGGCGTGGAGTGCTGCAATTTCACAAGCCTGAAGCGCCCGTGCGGGATGGGAACATTATTTGGTATGCGCTACATAATTTGTAGCACGCGGTGATCATTCCACCTGGGCTGGCGGCTGGTTTTATGAAATTACTTGGGTCCCAAAGCCCCGGCGCTGGGCCAGGCACTGGGGCCCACACGGGTGAGGTTCATTTCGAAGGTCTGGCGCGGGGGTTGCCCCTCGGCCATGTATTCACCGATTTCCTTAAACGAATCGCCCTTGATGACTGCGGTGTAGCGAATCGTCGCGTTGGGACCCGCGGGTATGGTCCAGATGTAGCCATCCGCCGTGGGGGTGAATGGGAAGTCGCCATGGTGCCCTTGCGCCCATGAGGTCAGACGCCAGGTCTTGGTAGCGGGGTCGTGGGACAACACGCCAAAGGCATTGAAGCCGGTCGTGCCATCGGGGAGGTAACCGCGACCCTCGATCAGTTTGATGGAGCCATCCAGCAATGGGCCGATGCGCTCGGTTTGGATGATTTCGTTGCGTTTGCCATCGCGCTGCACGGTCCAGGCGGGGCCACGCCACTCGCCGTCCATGAACGCGAGTGCTTTGAGTGCCTCCTTCTGCGCGTGGATCGTGGCGGCCATGTCGGGGCCGGCTTGTGCCTGTGCGGTAGGTACAACGCCGCACAGCGGCGCCGCCAACAGGATGGTGATAAGGAGTCGGGACGGAGTTGTCATGCTGTAGTTCCTCGGGGTTGGTGAAAAAAACGTTGTGCGCGGTTGCAGGTCTCAAATTGCGTCGCCGTCCAAAATGCCACGTAACAGCGCCACATAGGCCTCAAACGCACGCCTGCCGGTTCGGGTAATTTGCACTCTGGTGCGCGGCTTTTTACCGACAAAGTCCTTGTCCACCTGGATGTGACCCGCGCCCTCTAGCGTTGCCAGGTGTGCGCCCAGGTTGCCATCGGTGGCGCCGACGATGGTTTTCAGCGCGACAAAATCAAGGGCTTCAGTTGCGGGGCAGGCTTTCAGCGCAGCCATGATCTTGAGGCGAATGGGTTGGTGTAAGACGGTGTCTAGCTCGGCCATGTCATGCCCGGCGCAGCCACAGACCCACTGCGATCAGCCCACCACCACCGGCAACAGCCATCCACAGGTTGAAAGACGTTCCGGCTGCAAAGAAAGCCGTGAGACCCACGGCGGCCACCATAGCGCCAATGGCTACCAGGCGCCAGCCAGCCCACAGGCCGATCAAGGCGTAAACCGTCGCAAGAACCAAAGAGATGAATGTGGATACCTGCTTGCCGAACTGCGGCTCCAAAACGGCAAGGCTGGCCGCGACGAACGCCAGTAAGACGACGGCCGCGCCCATGATTTTCCAGGCACCGTGTTGCCCGGCTGTGCGGGGCTGCGACCGCACGGTCAGCCATGTGCCCGCAAAACCGGCTAGATCGACGGCGAGCCAGACCTTCCCCGTGTGCGCGGGCAAGCAGTAGCTGATGGTGTATGCCAGCGCCCAGCAAATGCCCCACAACAAGAAGAAGGGCGAGGCACGGCGGTACCGATACAAGCGCGTGCTGTGGCGCGCGGCGTCTTCAATCGATTGCAGAGCTAGGCCTGCTTGCTCGGGAGTGATGGGCATTAGGATTCACTTCTTTTGTGTGCATTGTACTCTGTACTGCAGAGTACTCTGGAACAGAACGATCGGCGTGATGGGTTTCATCGGCGTGCCGACGCGGTTTGTCAAAAATGCCGGTTTAGGTATGCGTTGGTATGCTGGGTGTTGTGGCGCGCAAAGAGCTGTGGGCGATGGTTTGTTGTGGCAAGCGATATTTGAAAAATAGGCCGCTAGCCCTCGTGCAGCGGGTCTGCGCAGCTCCTCATTTAATAGCGGTTTCCACCGCGGGCTCGTGCCGCACGCCCAGCGGCACCACGCACAGCCTGACGCCGTCCAGCGTCAGCACCAAGCCAAATTGCCCCCCTATTTGCACCACGCCACAGGTGACGCCCTGCGGCGCTGACGCGGCTTCAGCGGCAGCGGCGGACGCATCCACATACGCGCTCACCGCAGTGATCGGCGGATGGCGCAGCATGGCCCACAGCGTTTGCGGGTCGCGCAGCTGCAGAGACTGCAGGTACAAGCGAAAGACAGCCCCCTCGGGCGGCTCCAGGTCCGCCAGTAGCGCGTGCTTTGGGGTGCCACGCGCCTGGCGTAGCCGCAACAGCGCGCGGCGCAACTGTTGTCGGCTGCCAGCTTCAGTCTTGCCACTGGCGTCTGCGATCTCGGCATGGCTTGCCTCAAACACCTCGTACAGCAGCACAGCCGCACCGTTGGCGGGCGTTAGGTAGGCCGCGAGCACATGCAGGGCCAGGGCGGCTTCTTGAGCCAGAGCGGCGTCCATCTCTGCTGAGGGCGATGCCTGCGCAGTGTCAGCGGTCTCGTTGTTCGTTTCTGCCAGCCATTGCTGCATCCACTGGCGGCGACGCAGGCGGTCGATGGCCAGATTGCGCACCACGGTATGCAGCCAAGCCTGCGCGGCGTTTAACTCGGGGGCGTCGTCCATTTCCAGTGCGCGGACGTAGGCGTCTTGCACAGCATCCTCCGCGTCGGTAGCGCCCAGCAGGCGGGAGGCCGCGCGCACCAGTTGGCGGCGGTCTGAGTCAAGCAGGTTTAGGGTGCGTGCGTCGTACATGGGGCAGCATGCCACAAAGTCTATTGTTGCCGGGTGTCACGAAAGTGGCGCGCCGTTCGTCAAGGCAGTTCAACACTCACAAACAGGACTTAAACATGGAAACCTCGGACCCCGCCACCCCAGCATCCGCCGCCACCGAGCCACACACCTCCTACCTGGAGGAAAAGGCTTTCAAATCGCGCACGCTGCTGGTCTTCGGCACCGTCACCGACACTATGGCCGCCGACATCACGCGCCGCCTGATCGCGCTGGACGCCGACAGCGACCAGCCCATCGACATGCTGGTCAGCTCGCCGGGCGGCCATCTGGAGTCTGGCGACGCCATCCACGACATCGTGCGATTCATTGCCGCGCCGGTGAATATGGTCGGCACCGGCTGGGTGGGTAGCGCGGCCACGCACCTGTACCTGTCCGTGCCGCGCGAGCGGCGCTACTGCACGCCCAATACCCGCTTCCTGATCCACCAACCCAGCGGCGGCGCAGGCGGCCCGGCCAGCGACATCGCCATCCACGCCCGCGAAATCGTCAAGGCCCGCGAACGCATTGCCCGCACTATCGCGCGTGAGACTGGCAAGTTGCTGGAGGCAGTATTGGTCGATATCGAGCGGGACCGATGGCTATCGGCCGGGGAGGCGGTGGAGTATGGGCTGGTGTCGCGGATCATTGAGCGCAAGACGGAGCTGCGGCGGTAAGGCGCCCGCTTACGTGTTGCGGCCCACAGACCGCTAGCGCGCTAGTCCGTAGGCTCTGCAGTTTTGATCTACTCAGGAGAATGCTATGGACACCCAGCACGACCAAGACAGCACCAAACAGCTGTGGAGCCTGATTGAAGGCATGCGCTTCGCCATGGTGACCACCCACGCCCGGTCGGACCACCTGCATGCCCGGCCCATGACCATGCAAAACAAGAACTTCGGCGACGGAAAGCTATGGTTCTTCATGTCGCGCACCGGCGATACGGTTGGTGAACTGCAGTCGTCGCCCGGGTCCACGAACGCGACGCCGACGTTGGGAGACG
>JANXVI010000486.1 GCA_025351745.1 Rhodoferax sp. | reverse complement strand
CTGGTTCGCCCGCGCGCGCGTGGCGGCCTATGGCGCCAAGGTCAGCACCGCGCGCCACCAGCGCGATGGCAAGCTTATCACCGGCGCGGGTGTGTCGGCCAGCATAGACGCGGCCCTGTACCTGGCCGGGCTGATCGCCGGTGAAGACATGGCCAAGACCCTGCAGCTGGGCATTGAGTACTACCCGGACCCACCCTTTGGCAATGGCACGCCCGACACAGCGCCCGCAGCGGCCCAGGCACTGATTCGCGCCTTTGAAGAGGACGGCCCCAAGCGGATCGAAGCGCGCAAGCCCGCGTTCTAGTCTTAGCACCCACAACGCCCACTGCAGGAACTAACGTGAAAATAACCCAACTCCGCAATGCGACCCTCATCCTGCACATCGGGCATCGCCAAATGGCTACATGACACGCAGTTGCCAATCATCTGCACACCGCATGACGCTGCCTATTTGCGCAAGCGCGGCCTGAACGTACAGCCTCTGCCCGACGGCCATGACCAGCCCCAAGCCTTCTTTGAAGGGCGCATCCGCACCGTGCGTTACACCCATGGCGAGGGTGTCATGGGCCGATTCATGGAGCACGGCGTTGGTTACTTCATCGAGATGCCGGGCGAGCCCAGCCTTTATCTGGCAGGCGACACGATCCTTACGCCAGGTGTGCGCGCCTTCGTCAGCCAGCACCAGCCCGATATCAGCGTGGTGCCGGCCGGTGGCGCCCGCTTTGATATGGGTGGTGACATCATCATGGGTACAGGCGATGTGATCGCCGTCACGCAGCTGTCCTCCGGCATGGTGGTGGCCAACCACCTGGAGACCATCAGCCACTGCCCGGTGACGCGGGCTGAGCTATTGCTTGCTGGTCGGCGTGCCGGTGTCAGCCAGCGCCTGGTTGTTCCAACGGACGGAGAGAGACTGGAGCTGCAACACCGCGCACCCTAGGAACAGGTTGCGCAGCTTCAGATTTGCGTGGGGTACTTTTCCAGAAGATCCGACAGCGCCATGGGGCGGTCCAGCAAGTAGCCTTGTATCAGGTTGCAACCCGACTGGCGCAGGATCTCCAACTGGGCTTCGGTCTCCACCCCCTCGGCAATCACCTTCAAGCCCATCTGGCCACCCAGATCCACAATGGTATTGACAATGGCGCGGTCATTACGCTGATGCGGTAAATCACGCACGAACGAACGGTCGATTTTCAAGGACGAAATGGGCAGGTTCTTCAGCAACGCAAGTGAAGAGTGGCCCATGCCAAAGTCGTCCAGGCTAATGCCAAACCCCAATTGGCGCAGCGCACGCATGACCGGTATCACTTGGTCCGGCCGCTTCATCAGCATGCCTTCGGTCAGCTCCAGCGACAGGCGGTGCGGCTCCAGCCCAAACGCACCCACCAGGGCCAACAACTCGTCGGGAAGGCACTTGTTGGTGAATTCAGGCGCGGCCATGTTCACATGCACCTTGAGTTCCGTAAAGCCAGCTGCATGCAATGTGGCCAGGTCGCGGCAGGCCTGCCCCAGCACCCACTTGCCAATCTGCACAATCAAATGGCTCTGCTCGGCAATGGGGATGAACACATCGGGCGGCACCGACGTTCCGTCTGGCTTGTGCCAGCGTATCAATGCCTCGATGGACTCCAACCGCGCTTTGGAAATGTCGAAGATTGGCTGGTAGACCAAGCGAAGCTCGTTGCCGTCCAGTGCATGGTGCAACTCGGTCTCCAGCGCCAGGCGCTGGGCAATGGACGACTGCTGCTCGGCCAGCGCATGGGTGTTGCTGATAGACGAGAAATGGCAACCGTTGCGCCCATTGTTTTTGATGCGATACATCGCCGAATCCGCACTTTGCAACAGCGCCGCGCAACTGTTGCCACACTGCGGAAAAGTGCTGACCCCCACGCTGGCCGACACGGTCAGCTCAATACCCTCGTACACGAAGGGCGCCCGGGCGGCCTGCAAAACACTATCCAGCAAATGGGCAGCGTTAGGTAGCGCGTGGGACGGTATCAACAGTGCGAATTCATCACCACCGAGGCGGCCTATCTTGCTGCCGTCGGGCGCTAGCGCACACAGGCGCTGCGCAAATTCTCGCAGCACCGAATTGCCAGCCTCGTGGCCAAAGGCATCGTTTATGGGTTTGAAACGGTCCAGATCTATGAAGGCCAGCCCGAACGGAAGGCTGTGTTTGGCCGACGTAACACATGCCTCGCTCACCAAGTCATGAAAATGGTTACGGTTGGCCAGTCCGGTCAGGGCATCCACCTGCGCAAGGTAGAGAATCGTGGCCTGGTGTTCTATGCGCTGCGCCATCTGTGCGATGAAGGCCCCGATGCTGGCCGAGACCTTGGGCAACTGCGCTTCGGGCTGACGCGACAGACAGCTGTAAAACTCCAGAACGCCCGGGCTATGGATATGGCCATCAGCCGACACGTAGGTCACCGGAAATACATAGCCCGACCACAGCTTGCACTCGCGGTCATTGGTGCGCTGCGAGAAACGCAGGTCGTTGACCATGTCTTCCACCCAATCGGGCCTGCCGTTTTGCCACACCGCACCGACCAGGCCTTCGCCGGGCGCCAGCGACAGGCTGGCGCTCTCGGCACCAAATGAGGCCAGATCCAGCTCGGGCTGGTGCCAAAAGTACTTGCAGGTCAGGCGGGGGGGCACATCCACTGCCAGTGATTCAGCCGCCCAGTAGGCGCCCCAGTCCCATCCCAGGTTTTTGCAGATCAGCTGTATCACATTGGTGATGGCATCGCCCAGCGTGTGGGTGCCCACCAGAAACGCGGTCAGCTCAAAGCCCAGCCGCTCGCGCATGGCGGCATGCTTGAGCGGAGTCACATCGGCCACGATGCCGCTGACCAAACCGGAATGGGCCGGGTCTGTTGGCAGCCGGGTCATACGCAGCCAGCGCAGCCCCTCCACCGGGCTGATCACGCGAAAGTCACTCGTCGCAGTGCGATGCACACCATCCGACAGCTGCGCAATCAGGCTTAGCATGTCATCGGACACGACGTGGATGAAGCAGCTGTCCAATCCACAGTGGTGCAGCGACTCCACGTTCAGGTAGCGCGCAGTCAGCGGCGACAGCACGGTCTGTGCAGACGCCGGGTCGAACCACCAACGGCCAAAGCCTGCCGCCTCCTCCAGCGCACTGGGCGACGCGCCCTGCGTCAGCGCCTGCGACAGGTGGTGCGACAGTCCGACCACGCCGCTGGGGCCCTTGGGTGCGTGGCTGCTACCAAGTGGGGTTTGCATGGGGTTAGACAAAGTGGCCATACGCCAGTCGGCAGCACGTTCCATGCCACGCGCCATGAACCTTTTGCGCCAACAAACATCCGGGTTTACCCTATATCAGGGCAGGCTTCCCGGTTTTGGTGCGGCAACACCTGTTCTGGTGGCTGCCTTTTCAGCTATTTGCTGCTTTTGAGCAGCTTGTTCGAGGCGAGCTTGTCGACCAGGGTCACATAAAACGCCTGCGCCACAGTAGCGTCTTGTTCGCCGCCCATGGGAGCACCGACCTTGAACCGGGCACTCCACAGCGGAGCGTCTTCCGAACCCACTGAGGTCAACGATACCTGGAAGGCAACCGAGGTTTGGCAAATGAAGTTGCCACTTCCGCACTCCACCGCGTAAGACACAGGGCGTATCTGCAACAGGGGCACGTCGTCCGATGTGTTCTGGGCAGTTGCATCGACACCCTTGTCTTTCAGTAGCGGCACCAGGTACTTGCCAACCCCCTCTCTGGAGAAGGCAAGGATCGCCGGCACATCGCGCTTGCCGACTGCTTCGACCTTGTCCGGCGGTTTGGCGCCTCTGACGCCGCCGCTATCGAATACCGCAATGCCTTTGGGAAATTCGTTGATGTAGCTCAGGTGGAGGGTCTGAAAAGTCCGCCCCTTGGGATTTTGGACAACCTCGTTGGAAACAAATGTGGTGCATGCCGTGAGCTGAAGCATCGTTACAACGCCCGCCACAATGCCCAAAATTCTTAGCCGGACCATTCCTTATCCTCCCAATTGGTACGCTGCGGCAGACATTGCACAGCGAAAAGAGAGGTTATCCGAAAACCCCAGGCATGTCGGGCACACGAACTGCGGGCGAATATGCCCTCGGCGCCAGCGCAAGCATCAGGAAAGCCAGCGCGCGTTTTGGATCACTTCGGAGAAGAATGCCCGCAGAGTGGTGGCGCTCATCTTGTAGGGATCGAACTCCGCTGTGCTGGAGTATTTGAGAAACAGTTGTCGGTTCTCCTGGGACGCGGCAATCAGCCCCATGGACCAGCTTCCAAATTGCCTGACAGCAATCTCGGAAAGGTCCAAGATGGAGGGAGCCTTGTGGCGAGGGTCCTTCAAGATGCGGTGGTACAAGATATTGACCGCTTGGCGATCCCCTTCCAGTTGCTGCAGAAAAATCCCATTGGCCAGGCACAACGCACCGGTCACGCCTGCGGCTTGGTTGTTGCGTGCCGAGCTCTGCAGAATGTCTTTGACATCACCTGGCCCTAAGATGGTCGCGGTCTTGCTGGCATAGGTAAGTTGAACGAGCATGGCTGTGGTGTTCCTGTATGAAAACTGGCGGGTGCCAGGATGGATTTGCGGTGTCACCCCGAAAGATATCAAAAAACCCGAAGTATGTTTGTACCACTGTTATTCATTGGGCAATAGCCGACGGCTGCGCTGCGCGTTGCATATAGGGCCAGAATCCAACATGGCTATACATTGCAACAAAACCCAAAACAGCCGACCCCTGCACACGCCACCGCATGGCGACGCTGACATTTCACGCATCATTGAAATGGCCTGGGAAGACCGCACCGCCTTCGAGGCGATTGAGGCCCAGTTCGGCTTGAACGAGTCTGCCGTGGTGGCCCTGATGCGCCAGCATATGAAGCCATCGTCTTTTCGCATGTGGCGCAAACGCATGGCAGGCCGTGTCACCAAACATGCGGCATTGCGCGGCGCCAAGTTCTTGCGCCACCGCGCCACCCATACACGGCAGTAGCAGGAGTGACGGACGTTCGCATGCCACGGGCCCTGGTCTGGTTCAAGCGAGACCTGCGCATCCACGACCATGCGGCGCTGGTAGCGGCACAGGCGCACCATGACACATTGGCCTTGTTCGTGATGGAGCCAGAGTGGTTGCACAGCGCCGAGTGCGATGCCAGCCATTTAGGATTTGCGCTGGCTTGCCTGGCTGAATTGCGCCACGCGTTGGCCCAGCGGGGAATGCCCTTGTTGGTACGCACAGGCTCCTGTGTTGCGGTGCTGGCGCAACTGCATGCCGAAGTGGGCTTTACGCATCTGCTGAGCCACGAAGAAACGGGGCCCGGTTGGTCGTACACACGTGACCTGCAGGTGGCGACATGGTGCCAATCGCAACAGGTGCTGTGGCAGGAATTCACGCAGACCGGCGTAGTGCGGCGACTGCGCAACCGCGCAGGTTGGGCGAGGCGCTGGCAGGCGCGCATGGATGCGCCGCTGCACTTGCTGGGCGGTGGATTCAAACCTGCGGTTACGCTGGACCAGCCAGAACTGCCCACCCTGGCCAGCCTGGGTCTGGCGCCGCATGAAAAGACATTGCAAGCCGCGGGCGAAAAGGCCGCGCGCAGCACGCTAAAAAGCTTTTTGCAGGTGCGCGGCTACGACTACCGAAAGGCGTTGTCCAGCCCGCTGACCGCCGAAGACGGATGCAGTCGCCTGAGCCCGCACCTGGCGTTTGGTACGCTGTCCATGCGGACCGTGCACCAGGCCACCGAGGTGGCTATTGGCCACACACCGGACCGCGCGCTGGCCTACGCATTGCGCGGCTTTGCCGGACGGCTGCGCTGGCACTGCCACTTCATGCAAAAGCTCGAAGACGAGCCCAACATTGAGTTCCACAACTTCGCCCGCGTGTGCGACGGCCTGCGCGAGAACGATTTCAACGACGCGCACTTTGCCGCCTGGTGCGAGGGACGTACCGGCTACCCGATGGTGGACGCCTGCATGCGGTCGCTAATTGCCACCGGCTGGCTCAACTTCCGCATGCGGGCGATGCTGGTCAGCTTTGCCAGCTACCACCTGTGGCTGCACTGGCGACAGCCAGGCTTGTTTCTGGCACGCCAGTTTCTGGACTTTGAACCCGGTATCCACTGGAGCCAGATGCAGATGCAAAGCGGCACCACGGGTATCAACACGTTGCGCATGTACTCCCCCACCAAGCAGGCGCAAGACCAGGACCCGCAAGGCCTGTTCATACGGCGCTGGGTGCCCGAGCTGTGCAGGGTACCGCTGCCATACCTTGCCCAGCCGTGGAAGATGGACAGCAGCGTGCAGCACATGGCGGCCTGCCAAATCGGCGTGGACTACCCTGCCCCCATCGTGAACGAGAAGCTGGCCATGAAGGCGGCCAAGGACCGGATGTACGGGCTGCGCGACACAGACCAGGCGCGCGCGGAAGCCGGGAAAGTACAAGCCAAACATGGCTCACGCAAAAGTGGACTCCCCAACACCACGACGCCGAGGCGCCCGAGACCGAAGCCTGCCGCGGCGGCCACCCCTTCACCCCAGATAGATTTATTTTCCTGACCCATGAAAACCGACTTCAAAGGCAACAAGCAATCGCTGCCCAGCAAACTCTGCGCAGTCTGTGGCCGCACCATGACCTGGCGCAAGGCCTGGGCCAAGAACTGGGAATCAGTGTTGTACTGCTCAGACGCCTGCCGGGCACAAAAATCGACCAAGAAGGCACCATGAACGCATCCAAAATTTTGTCCACACCACTACCCACCCTGGTTCGCAATCTGGTCGTCGTGCTGGGCGACCAGCTCGCCGCGAACTCATCGGCTCTGGAAGGGTTTGACGCTACGCAAGACGTGGTGTGGATGGCTGAAGTGGCCGAAGAGTCCACCCACGTCTGGTCGGCCAAACAGCGCACCGCCGCATTCCTGAGCGCCATGCGCCACTTTGCGCAGCACCTGCAGGCGCAAGGCTTGCCGCTGGTCTACACCCGGCTGGACGATGACGGTAACCTCGGCACGCTGGCCCAGCAATTGAGCCAGGCGATTGCGCTGTTGAAACCTGCTGGCCTGCTGATGACGGCCCCCGGTGATTGGCGTGTGCTGCAAAGCCTGCGCGCAGTGGCCGCCGAGCACCGGCTCCCTCTGGAGGTGCGTGATGACACCCACTTCTTCAGCACCGTGCGCGACTTTGCGGCCCACGCCAAAGGCCGCAAGCAGCTCCGACTGGAATACTGGTACCGCGAGCTGAGGCACAAGCATGGCATCTTGATAGACGGCAAAGAACCGGTGGGCGGGCAATGGAATTTTGACGCCGACAACCGCGAATCCTTTGGCAAGGCTGGCCCGCAGAACGTGCCGCCCCCCACCCGCTTTGCACCGGATGCCACCACACTGGAAGTCATCACATTGGTCAACACGCGTTTCGCCGACCACCCTGGCACGCTGCACAGCTTTGGCTGGCCGGTGACGCGCACACACGCATTGGTGGCACTCCAAACATTCATTGACCAACGCCTGCCACTGTTCGGCCAGTTCGAAGATGCCATGTGGTCGGGCGAGGCCTGGCTCTACCACTCACACCTGAGCTGCGCGCTGAACCTCAAACTGTTGAACCCGCGAGAAGTGGTTCAGGCTGCCGAAAGCGCCTATCGCGCAGGCACCGCACCGCTTGCGGCGGTAGAAGGCTTTATCCGCCAGATACTGGGCTGGCGCGAATACGTGCGCGGCATCTACTGGACGCAGATGCCAGGCTACCTGGAGCGCAATGCGCTGGACGCGCAGGCTGAATTGCCCGCCTGGTACTGGACCGGCGACACCGACATGGCCTGCCTCAAGGACGCGATCACCCAAACCCTGGAACACGGTTACGCCCACCACATCCAGCGCCTGATGGTGACCGGCCTATACGCGCTGCTGCTGGGTGTGAAGCCGCAGGCCGTGCATGCCTGGTACCTGAGCGTGTATGTGGACGCCGTGGAATGGGTGGAACTGCCCAACACGCTGGGCATGTCCCAGTTTGGCGACGGTGGGCTGATGGCTAGCAAGCCCTATGTGGCCAGTGGCAAATACATCCAGCGCATGGGCAACCACTGCAAGGGCTGCAAATACGACCCCGCGCAGTCTACCGGTGCGCAGGCCTGCCCGTACACCACGCTGTACTGGGACTTCTTGAACCGCCACGAAGTTTTGCTGAAGAAGAATCCGCGCATGGCGATGCAGCTCAAGAATCTGGCGCGTCTGGATACGTCGGCGCGTGATGCAATCACTGCGCAGGCACAAGCCCACCGAGTGGCGCAATTACCAGCCACGCACACAGGGGCTGGCGCATGAACACTTTTGAACCCACGTTGCAAGCAGCCAATGCCCGCCTGGCCGCCGTGCAACCTGCCGCCTACGCACGCACCCGCAACGCACTCGACGGTGCAGTTACCCGCCTCTCGCCCTATCTGACACACGGCCTCTTGAGCCTGCGGGAAGTGTTTGATGCCGTGAACGCACGCCACCCTCTGGACGCCCAACACAAGTTCGTTTTCGAGCTAGGCTGGCGCGCCTACTACCGCCACGTGTGGGCACATCTGGGTGATGGCATTCACCAGTCGATCCACACCGGGTTGCTGCCAGACGACGCGTACCAGCCCCATATGCCAGCGGATGTACTGGAGGCCCGAACCGGCATTCCCGCGATCGACACGGCCGTGCGCGAGCTATACGAGACCGGCTACGTGCACAACCACGCCCGCATGTGGCTGGCCAGCTACCTCGTGCACCTGCGCAAGGTGCATTGGCATGCAGGCGCACAGTGGATGCTGGGGCATTTGCTGGATGGTGATGTGGCCAGCAACAACCTGAGCTGGCAATGGGTTGCGGGCACCAGCAGCACCAAGCCCTACCTTTTCAACGCAGACAACGTGGCCAAATATGCTCCTGTACCGTGGCACAGCCCGGGCACACTGATCGATACCAGTTATGAGGAAATGGATCGCATCGCGCGCAGTGCTGCACCCATCCAGCAGCGCAAGGTGAGCGCGCTGGAGGGCATCCAACAGCCTGCGTTGCATGCATCGCCGCCGGATACCGCGTGGTCAGTGCCCGATGGCTCGTTGGCCTTGGGTAGGGATGTGTGGCTGGTGCATCCCTGGTCGCTGGGCTCGGCACCACAAGCATTCGCCGAGCGCGGTGTCGTGATTGGCGTGTGCATTGCCGAATCCCACGCGCAGATGCCCTGGAGTGTGCAACGCTGGCATTTTGTCACCCAGGGTATGCAACAACGGACCCCGCATCTGTGGAGGGGCAGCGCCCTACAGATCACGGAATCGCTCGCCACCGCCCGCTCCGTCAGCTGGCGGTCAGACCCTCACTTGGCCATCACACTGCAAGGTGCGCAAGTGCAACTGGAAACCCCACTGTTCAAGGCAGTCGAAACTTATTGCCCCAGCTTTGCACAGTGGTGGCGACGCACCCAGATTTCGGGGTAAGCGCCGACTACCAGGGAATTTCTTGCCCCTGGTAGTCCACAAATTGCGCGCCGTGGCGGGCCGGTAAGCCTCGCAGCGCTGTCAGCATGCCCGCTACCGATTCGGCAGGATCCAGCAGTTGGGCAACGCCAGCCACGAACGGCTGGGACAGACTGGAACGCACCGTACCGGGCTGAAGCGCAACTACCCGCAACTCTGGTTGCTTGCGCTGCAACTCAATGGCGGCAGTCTGCAAAAACATGTTGAGTGCCGCCTTGGAAGCACGGTAGCCATACCACCCCCCTTTGCGGTTATCGGCAATGCTGCCCACCCGCGCAGACAGCTTGGCGTAGATGCTGGGACCCGGGGCCAGAAGGGGCGCAAAGTCGCGCAACACCATCAACGGACCTATCGCATTGATCTGAAATGCCTTGACAAAAATGTCTGGCCGCACCGCCGCCAGCGACTTCTCCGGCACCACGCCTTCTATGGTCAGCGCGCCAGTAGCGTCCACGATGAGATGGTAGGGGCCCAAGCCGGCGCTCGCGGCTGCCTGTGCCGCCACACTGGCCGACTCCAGCAGGTCAAAGCCGCTGCTGTTGCTGCGCGACACGCTCTCCACATGCAGGCAGTGCGGATCGGCCTGCACCGCATGGACGAAGGCTTGGCCTATGGAGCCACTGGCGCCTATCACCAGGGCCCTGTACTCGCTGTCGAAAAGACTTTTCATGCTGCAGCTGCGCTGAGGGGGGTAGCGTCGCTCAAGCCTTCTTCGCCCACGCGCTGCACCAGCCCTTGGCGGCAACTTGCTTGCCGGCAAACAAGGGGCATGCACCGCCGGCGGCACCTGTTGCGCCCTGGAACAGCGCGCAATTGGAGCAGGCTTGCCCCGCTGCATATTTGGGCTGTTTGGCCTTGTCTACCTTGGTGGCGTCTGCCTTGTAGCCCAGCGCGGCGGCCTGTGCATCCTTTTCTGCCACCAGTGTCTGCGCTTGGGACAGCGCTGCAACGCCGATTGCTGTGCACCCTACCAGCGCCTGCAGGATAAAAATGCGGCGGTCGGTGTTCTGGCTCGGGGTTTGTATCTTGGTCTGTGTCTTCATGGTTCGCTCCTAAGGTTGTGATGGTGCTTGCTGACGGTGATGCGGTTCACGCCGGCTCGGCATGCCGGTTGATGATTCTTTGCGGTTGTATGGCTCCGTCGTAAATGATCGGCCCCTTGTAAACAAATGCAACCTCCTGAGTGTCGACCTCGTCCAAGGTGTGCCGCTCGAAGTGCAAATTGGCCAATGCCAGCCGGTTGTCCCGTATCTCCCGCTTGAGGTGGTTCAGCACCCGTGTCAATTGGGACGCATCTTCAACGTGGACAGTCCACTGCCATGCCTGGCCCGGCGGGATCTTCCTGGCTTTTCCGGTCTTGTTGAGTAGCATGTAACTAACTTTCATGCATGTAATTTACCACTGTGCGAGTAAATACCTACTCAAACGAGAAAATATATGAATTAAACTGTTCAATACCTACTCAATTAACGTACTATGTCCCAACTCAAAACCACCTCAGCCAGCCCGGCGGCGGGTCACCGCATTGGGGCCGTGTCGGCGCTGAGCGGAGTTCCGGTGTCGACCCTGCGTGTCTGGGAAGTTCGCTACGCCACCTTCAGCCCGCGCCTCAGTGGTGGAGGCCAAAGGCAGTACAGCGACGACGACGTGCTACGCGCCACACTGCTCAAGCGTCTGACCGAGCAGGGGCACACCATCAGCGGCATTGCCAACCACGATGCAAGTCGGCTCAACGCGTTGATGCAGCAGCAGAACACGTCCCAACGGCGCGAGATTGCTAAAAATGCGGAGGTTCAAACATTCAGCGCCGCAGTGGTGGGGCTTCCCCTGGCCGCCCGGCTCGCCACGGAAAAATTCAAAAAAATCTTTTCTGCGAATGCCATTCAGGTCACGGACATCTTCCCGGACCTGGAGGCTGCGCTGGCCATGCCGCTGGCCGTGCAACCACAGTTTCTGCTGGTGCATGTCAACTCGCTGCACGCACTGGTGCAGGTGGATCTGCACCGCTTGATCGACCAGTGCAGCATTCCACAAACGGTCGTGCTGTACCGCTTCGGCCAAGAGCCAGTGGTGGAGGCCATGAAGCGCGCAGGCATGGTTGTGCGCCGCGAACCCGTATCCGACTATGAGCTCGCCGACCTGATGAGCGCATCGCTGCTGGTCGATGCGCCGCGGGCCATGGGTCAAGAAAGTTTGGGCGCCGTCATACCCACGCGCAAGTATGACGATGCCACACTGGCCCGCGTGGCAGGCATATCAACCAACGTGTTGTGCGAGTGCCCCCGGCACGTGGCAGAGATCATTGCGCAACTGGCCAGCTTTGAGCAGTACAGCCAGGAATGCCTGAACAAAAGCTCGGAAGACGCTCACCTGCACGCCTACTTGCATTCAGTGTCGGGATCGGCCCGGGCGCTGTTCGAGCACGCGCTGGAAAAGGTGGCTCAGCATGAAGGCTTGGATCTGTTTCCGCCAGGATGAGCATCCATTTACTCCTGAATTGATAGCTACACACGCATATTTTACGAGGGCTATCGGCTAAAAGCGCCTAAGCTCACCCCTCAAACTGCGGGTGCAGCTGGCGTATGCGCGTCATCGCCATGCCGGCCGCAGCGGTGCGCGTCTCCACCCCCATCTTGACGAAGATGCGCTCCAGGTGTTTTTTGACGGTCATGGGGCTGCTGCCCAATATGTCGCCGATGTCCTTGTTGGTCTTGCCCTTGACCACCCAGTACAGCACCTCGGCCTC
>JANXVI010000473.1 GCA_025351745.1 Rhodoferax sp. | reverse complement strand
CAGTTGCGCGGCCACGCCCACGGTTTGCACAGAAAAGCTGTCGGCAAACTGCCAACTCAGATCGTCGCACGTCACAAATTTGCCCAAACCGGGGTGGAATGGGCCTACGTGGTAGTCCTCCAGGTAGACCTCGATAAAGGTCTTCCAGTTGTAGTTGCACTCGTGCATGACGACCTTGTCCAGCACAAAGCCGTCAAAGTCCAGCGCCGCGCGTGGGCCCATGCCGGCCAGATCGGCCGCCACATCGCGCCCGTTGTGTTCGAACAGCAACCCATTCCATTCTTGCAGCGGGTAGTTCTTGAGGTTCAGGCACGGGGGCTGCTCAAAATGGGGCGCGCCGATCAGCGTGCCAGCCGGGGCCGATGCACCGTTGGCGTTGCCGCCGCTATAGGTCCATCGGTGCAGCGGGCAGACGATATTGCCGCCAGCACTGGCGACCTGGCGACCGGCGTCAGTCGTGGGGTGGATCAACGAATCGCGGCCCCTGAGCATCAGCGCTTGGCGGTGGCGGCAGACGTTAGATATCAGTTCCACGCCGCCCGCGTTACGCACCAGTGCCCGCCCTTCGTGCTCTTGCGGCAGGGCGTAGTAATCTCCGACCTTGGGGACGCTCAAGGAGTGCCCCACATAGCGGGGCCCATGTTGGAAGATGGTTTGCATCTCGCGCTGGAACAGCGCTGGGTCAAAATAGCTGGATACGGGTAGTTGTAACGGAGTGTTGGTTGACTCTGTCGAAACCCGCATGCCTTGTGGCTCTACGGGCTTTTTGACGATCGGTGGAAAGTCGGCTCTGCACATTGTTTGCACAATTCTCGGTCCTCTAGATGCAAAACCCCCGTTGCCGGGGGTTCGTTGAGGCAGCTACCTTGAGAGCTGCCTAGGGCTGTCGATTGTACCCCGAGGTCAAACATCCCCGCACCAAGGACGCGCGGTACACCAAGCGGGCTTCGGCCCGGTAGAAAAAGCGTGCCCGTTCTAGCAACAGCTATTGCCGGTTGGCGGCATTTTGGGGGTTGAATTTGAAGGTGTTATTGTCCTGGCGGGCAGTTCGGATG
The DNA here is from genome assembly GCA_025351745.1 of Rhodoferax sp. Taxonomy (GTDB): domain Bacteria; phylum Pseudomonadota; class Gammaproteobacteria; order Burkholderiales; family Burkholderiaceae_C; genus Allorhodoferax. The sequence goes on along the minus strand of JANXVI010000473.1, from coordinate 23,524 downwards.
GTGCCAGGCCCTGCCAAGTTGATCCCTCCAGACGGTCGCTCGACCCCGACCGTACGGGTGGGGGCCCGGCCCGCAAACGCCCCACCCTGCGCGGTGGAGCCAATGAATCGCCGCCAAGCGCCTAAAATCGCGGTCTGCAGCTTTCTGCCCCTTATCCACTCTATTGATCCAAACCCGCTCATGCCCAAGGCCCCTGCCAAAACCGATACCGCTGCCGATGCCGTCTCAATCAGCCCTGTGCCCGTCACGTACGAGGCCGCGCTGACCGAGCTCGAGCAACTGGTGGGCCAGCTCGAATCGGGAGCCATGCCGCTGGACCAACTGTTGTCGGGCTACCAGCGCGGCGCGCAGCTTCTTCAGCTGTGCCGCGACAAGCTGCAAGCGGTCGAGGACCAGATCAAAGTGCTGGACGACGGCACACTGAAGGCCTGGAAGCCACAATGAGCGCCATGATGACGACGACTGCCGATGCCCAGGCAAGCCCCACACACACGCCGTCTGCGCCCGGTTCAGCGGACTTTGACCTGGACGTCTGGAGCCGCGCCCGCCTGCAACAGGTCGAGCAGGCGTTAGACCGCTGGGTTACTGCCGATGTTCCACTGGGCCTGAGCCATGGCGCACCTGCACAACTGGTAGAAGCCATGCGCTATGCCGTGCTTGACGGTGGCAAGCGGCTGCGGCCCCTGCTGGTACTGGCGGCGCACTATGCCGTGTGCCACGGTGCCAGCTCCGCGCAGGGCATCTCCACGCAAGACATTGCGCTGCGCGCAGCGTGTGCGGTGGAATTAATCCATGCCTATTCACTGGTACACGATGACATGCCCTGCATGGACAACGACGTGTTGCGCCGTGGCAAGCCTACCGTGCATGTGCAGTTTGGGCAGGCCAGCGCGTTGCTCGCCGGGGACGCGTTGCAGGCCCTGGCCTTTGAATTCCTGACTCCTCAAGACGGCAAGGTTCCGCCCTCCATACAGGCCCGCCTGTGCGCCCTGTTGGCCCGCGCCGCGGGTAGCGCCGGCATGGCCGGAGGCCAGGCGATTGACCTGGCGAGTGTCGGTCTGCCGCTCACCGAATCGCAGTTGCGCCAGATGCACGAGCTCAAGACCGGTGCGCTTCTGCAAGCCAGCGTCATGATGGGCGCCCATTGCAGCACCCCCAATGCACAGGCTTTGGAAGGCCTGCAAGCCTATGGCGCAGCCATGGGCCTCGCGTTCCAGGTAGTCGATGACATACTGGACGTGACCGCCGACTCCACCACGCTGGGCAAGACCGCTGGCAAAGACGCCGACAACAACAAGCCGACCTATGTGTCGCTGATGGGCTTGCAGGCCAGCAAGGCCTATGCCCAGCAGTTGCTGCGGCAGTCGTTGCATGCGCTGGATGCCACCGGACTGGCCCACACCGAGGCCTTGCGTGCGTTGGCAGACATGGTCGTCAACCGTGCCCACTGAGGCAAGTGTCCATCATGAAAATGGCCGCTAGCCCTCAAATAATATGCGTAAGCAGCTACTAAAAAGATAGCACATGCCACAAAATAAGTACCCCCTGTTGCACACCATCAACGATCCGCAAGACCTGCGCTCTGTGCCGCGTGCGCAATTGCGAGAGTTGAGCGACGAACTGCGCGGCTATTTGCTGGACAGTGTGGCCAGAACGGGCGGGCACCTGAGCTCCAACCTGGGTACCGTGGAACTGACCGTAGCATTGCACTACGTGTACAACACGCCACATGACCGCGTGGTGTGGGACGTGGGCCACCAGACTTACCCCCACAAAATTTTGACCGGCCGACGCGACCGTATGGACACGTTGCGCCAGTTGGGCGGTCTGAGTGGCTTCCCGCAACGGGCCGAGAGCGAATACGACACCTTCGGCACGGCGCATTCCAGCACCTCCATTTCGGCTGCGCTGGGCATGGCGCAGGCCGCCCGCATCCAGGGCGTGGAGCGCCACGCGGTGGCCGTTATCGGTGACGGGGCGATGACCGCCGGCATGGCCTTTGAGGCGCTGAACAACGCGGGCGTGTCGGACTGCAATTTGCTCGTCATTCTGAACGACAACGACATGAGCATCAGCCCGCCCGTGGGGGCACTCAACCGCTACTTGGCGCAACTGCTGAGCGGCCGCTTTTACACTGCCGCCAAGAACGCCGGCAAGACTGTGCTCAAGGGTGCGCCGCCGCTGTTCGAACTGGCCAAACGCCTGGAAGAGCATGCCAAGGGCATGGTCGTGCCGGCCACGCTGTTCGAAAAATTTGGCTTCAACTACATCGGCCCCATTGACGGTCACGATCTGGATTCATTGATCCCCACGCTGGAAAACATACGCCTGCTCAAAGGACCGCAATTCCTGCACGTAGTTACCAAGAAGGGGCAGGGCTATAAGCTGGCCGAGGCCGACCCGGTGGCCTACCACGGTCCCGGCAAATTCGACCCCAGCGTGGGGCTGCAAAAGCCCGCCGTTGCGCCCAAGCAAAGCTTTACGCAAGTGTTCGGCAACTGGCTGTGTGCCATGGCTGATGCCGACCCGCGCCTGGTCGGCATCACCCCGGCCATGCGCGAGGGCTCGGGCATGGTGGAGTTTGAGCAACGATTTCCGGATCGGTACTTCGACGTCGGTATTGCCGAGCAGCATGCGGTCACCTTCGCTGGCGGTTTGGCGACCGAAGGGCTCAAGCCGGTCGTGGCGATCTACTCCACCTTCTTGCAGCGCGCCTATGACCAGTTGATCCATGACGTGGCCATTCAGAACCTGCCCGTCGTGTTTGCGTTGGACCGCGCGGGCCTGGTAGGGGCCGACGGTGCCACCCATGCCGGAGCCTACGACGTCGCCTACCTGCGCTGCGTACCCAATGTCAGCGTGGCCTGCCCGGCCGATGAGAACGAATGCCACCAATTGCTCAGCACGGCGTTCGCCCAAAGCCACCCCGTGGCCGTGCGCTACCCGCGCGGTGCCGGGGCCGGTGTGGCCGTGCAAGCCGGGCTGGAGACCTTGCCCTTTGGCAAGGGCGAAATTCGCCGCAAAGGCAAAGGTGTTGCCATCCTTGCGTTTGGCACCTTGCTGTACCCCGCGTTGGAGGCGGCCAACGCGTTGAACGCGACCGTGGTCAACATGCGCTGGGCCAAGCCGCTGGACATCGAGCTGTTGCTGCAAGTGGCACGCAGCCACGAAGCGCTGGTTACGGTGGAAGACGGCTGCATCATGGGCGGCGCCGGCAGTGCGGTGCTGGAGGCACTGCAGGCCGCCGGTATTGAATTGCCCGTGCTGCAATTGGGGCTGCAAGACGTGTTCGTCGAACACGGTGATCCTGCGCGTTTGATGACCTTGCAAGGCCTCGATGCGGTTGGGTTGCAAGCCTCCATCGCGCGCCGTTTTTCTGCACTGTTGGCACCCCAGGCTCGCGCTGCATAGCTCGGCGCAGCGCAGCATAGCGCGGGATGACGCGTTGAATGCGATCCTTTCAGAATCCCGAAGGGTCAGGCTGCCGCCTGGTGTAGCGAGGGAAAACCCCCACGATTGGGGGCGTGCGGCTTCATACAATCCGAAGTGACTCATAGCAGTCCTTGCTGGGCGTAACCGATAACCGGCGAGATTGTTTCAAACCTCTTTTGGAGTACTCGGAATGGATCGTCGCTCAATTATCAAAAACGCTGGCATGGCTGGCGTTCTTGCCGCGGGTGTTGCACCCGCAGTGCATGCCCAGGCTGCCATTCGCTGGCGCTTGGCTTCCAGCTTCCCCAAATCGTTGGACACCATTTTTGGCGCTGCTGAAGTCTTCGCCAAAAAAGTGAGCGACATGTCGGGTGGCAAGTTCACCATTTCCACGCATGCGGGTGGCGAATTGATGCCCCCCTTTGGCGTGGTCGATGGCGTGCAAAATGGCACCGTCGAAATGGCGCACACAGCGCCTTACTACTTCCACGGCAAGGACGAAGTGTTTGCTTTGGGTTGCGCCATTCCGTTTGGCCTCAACAGCCGCCAGATGACGGCCTGGATGTACGAGGGCAACGGCTTGACCTTGATGCGCGAGTTCTACGCCAAGTACAACATCGTCAATTTTCCCGGCGGCAACACGGGTGCCCAGATGGGCGGCTGGTACCGCAAAGAGGTCAAGTCGGTCGCCGACATCAAGGGCCTGAAAATGCGCATTGGCGGCTTTGCCGGCCGCGTGTTGGAGCGCATGGGAGGCGTGCCGCAAAACATTCCGGGTGGCGAGATTTACCAGGCTTTGGAAAAGGGCACCATCGACGCCGCTGAGTGGGTGGGTCCTTACGACGACCAGAAACTGGGCTTCAACAAGGTTGCGCCCTTCTACCACTACCCTGGATGGTGGGAAGGCGGCCCACAGTTGGACTTTTTCATCAACGACAAGGCCTACGCCGCACTGTCGGCCGAGTACAAGGCCATCGTTGAATGCGCAGCTGCCTTTGCCCACACGGAAATGCAGGCCAAGTACGATGCCAAAAACCCACTCGCGCTCAAACAGTTGGTTGGCGCAAAAACCAAGGTCTTGCCCTTCCCCAAGGACGTCATGGATCTGGCGTTCAAGGAATCCATGGCCCTGTACGCCGATGTCAGTGCGAAGAACGCCGGCTTCAAAAAGATCTACGACGATTACGCAGTGTTCCGCCGCGATTCCAACCTCTGGTTCCGCTTCACTGAGATGCGGTTCGATCAGTTCATGCAAGCGCAAAAGTTGTAAGATTTTAAGCGCCCGCGCTCCTCTGACAAGCCCCGCTGCTGCGGGGTTTTTTTTGTCGGCGTGCGAATGCGCGAGCCACATGGGTTCGTGTTGTGGGTGCGTGGGCGCACAGACGATGAGCGGAGTCTTGCCTAACATGTAGGCATGAATGCGCATACTTCCTCGTTGATGCAATTTGTTCTCTACTCTACGGACGAACTGGCGGCCGGTGATGGCACCGGGTTCTGGTCAAACGACGTGGGCTGGGTGGAATACCGATTTGCCACCCGATTTACATTGAACAGCGTGCCTTCGTGCACGTTGCCCGTTGCTGACGCGCGAGATGCCAAATGGATGGTGTGGCAGGATGCTCGCGCGCCAGTGGATTCGTTGTTCAAGTAGGCTTCTGCGCACCACAGTGCGCGTGGCGGCGCCTCTGTGGGGCAGCGCACAGAAGAATTTTGCCCACTGCGGCAACCTCGTCATTTTACGAAACTAAAAAGTGAGCACACGATGCAAAAAACACCCAAGATGACGAATGTCGAAACCCTGCGCCGCGATGCCCGCGCCCACCTCGACCAAGGTGCCGTCACCGCCGACTACAGCGCCGACCGTACCGAAGTCATCAAGCAGTTGAATGAAGCACTGGCAACCGAGCTGGTCTGTGTTCTGCGCTACCGCCGCCACTATTTCATGGCGCGCGGCATCCATGCGCGCAGCATTGCATCAGAGTTTTTGGCGCATTCGAATGAAGAACAAGGCCATGCGGACTTGCTGGCAACGCGAATCGTGCAGCTCGGTGGTGAGCCGGACTTTTCGCCCGACAGCCTGTCCGCCCGCAGCCACGCACAATACGTTGCCGGCACGACGCTGGTAGACATGATCCGCGAAGATCTGGTGGCAGAACGCGTGGCCATCAACAGCTACCGTGACATGATCCGCTACCTGGGTGCCGACGACCCAACGACCAGCAACATGCTCAAAGGCATTTTGGCGGTTGAAGAAGAACATGCTGACGAGCTTGCCGACCTGCTGGAAGATTTGCCAAAATCGGAATAACCGGTCTACCCGCGCGACGGCCGCACGGCGTTGGGGTATTGCGGTTGAAGACGGTGCACGCAAAGTGCACATGAAAGAGCAACCGCCATGACCACCACAATGAGTCCCACCATTCTGCAGCGCCTGGAGCAGGATTCCATGGGCGACATCGCCGTTAGCAATGACGCGCTGTGGGGCGCGCAAACGCAGCGTTCGCTGGAGCATTTTGCGATCTCCAACGAGCGTATGCCGCAGGTGTTGTTGTACGCCTTGGCCCGAACCAAGAATGCCGCTGCGCATGTCAACAGCGAGCTGGGTTTGTTGGATGCTGCGATTGCCGATGGGATTGGGCAGGCGACAGATGAGGTCTTGGCAAACAAGCATGCCGACGCCTTTCCGCTTTCCGTCTGGCAGACGGGTTCAGGCACGCAAACCAATATGAACATGAACGAGGTGCTAGCCAACCGCGCCTCCGAGATTTTGGGTGGCAAGCGCGGCATGACTCGGCTCGTGCATCCCAATGACCACGTCAATTTGGGTCAGTCGTCGAACGATATTTTTCCTACTGCCATGCACTTGGCTGCGCTGGTGGCACTCACCCATGATCTCTTGCCGGCATTGGTTGCACTGCGGTCAACCCTGGTTGCCAAAGCCGATGCATTCGCAAGCATTGTCAAAATGGGACGCACCCATTTGCAGGATGCCACACCCATCACACTGGGCCAGGAAATGTCCGGTTGGGTCGCCCAGCTGGTGTATTGCCAAGCCTGTATCGAGCGCGGTATGGATGACCTACTTGAATTGGCGGTGGGCGGTACTGCAGTGGGCACCGGGCTCAATACCCACCCCGAGTTCGGCGCCCGCGTGGCGGCCCGACTCGCATGGGAATCTGGCCTGGCACTGCGCTGCGCCGACAACCGCTTTGCCGCACTGGCGGCGCACGACGCACTGGTCAGCGCGCATGGTGCCTTGAAAACCTTGGCCGTCGCATTGATGAAGATCGCCAACGATGTGCGCTGGCTTGCCAGTGGTCCGCGCGGAGGCTTGGGCGAATTGCGTTTGCCTGAGAACGAGCCCGGCAGCTCCATCATGCCGGGCAAGGTGAACCCCACGCAATGCGAGGCCTTGACCATGGTCTGCTGCCAGGTGATGGGCAACGACGTTGCGCTCAGTATTGGCGGCGCAATGGGCAACTTCGAACTCAATGTGTTCAAGCCCCTGATCATCCACAATTTCTTGCAAAGCGTGCGCTTGCTGTCCGACGCCATGGCCAGCTTTGACCACCACTGTGCACAAGGGCTCGAGCCCGACCGCGCGCGCATTGCCGAAATGGTTGCCAACTCACTGATGCTGGTTACTGCGCTCAATCCGCATATCGGTTACGACAAGGCCGCTGAAATTGCCAAACATGCGCACCTGCATGGCATGTCCTTGCGGGCGGCAGCTTTGGCGCTCGGGGCGGTCAGTGGTGCAGATTTTGACGCTTGGGTCCGGCCGGAAAATATGGTGTAGCTGGAAAATGTTGCCCAGACCCTGGGCATTCCGCTCGGTTCACTCTTGGCATGGCACTCCAAGGCAACCTCCTCCGACCCCTGGCACTCCCGCCCCCCGGTTGCGAGACGCTTACCGCAGCCTCGTGGTGCCACACCGGGCAGTTGGGCCTCGTACGCGTTCTGTTGAGCTGCGCCAAAACCAATGTGGCGTCTGCCCGAACGAGGGTGCGCAGTGCATCCCGGGGTGAAGTGATCCAACGGTATTGGCTACCCACACCACCATGGATGTAGTTCTCGCCGTGCCAAAAGACACCCGCTCGGTGGCGCAAATTCACGTTGAAACATGGCGTGCCGCTTACGCGACCCTACTGTCGTGTGACTTCCTTGATTCGCTTTGTGTTGATACCCCGGAAACGATGTGGAGCCAATGCATCGCGTCTGGTTCGCCCGTGCTTCTGGTTGCCAAAGAGGCCGGGGTGGTGCATGGGTGGCTCAGTTTTGGAGCCAGCCGCGACAAAGGGGCATCGGCGTCGGAGGCTGAAATCTGGGCGTTATATGTGGCGCCGAGATGGTGGTCCACGGGCGCGGGACGCATGTTGTGGCTTCACGCAAAAGCCGCATGCTTGAGCAGCATTTCATGTCATGCAGTTTGTGGGTGTTCCAACAAAATGCGCGGGCGGTCAAATTCTATGAGGCGGCGGGCTTCGCCCGCGATCCATCACCTCCCAAAAGCGTTGAACTTGGGGGCCGACAACTGATCGAGGTGCGCTATGTTTGTCAACTTGGCGGCGAAAGTGGATTCGCAGCGCGTCCGTTGTGAGCCATGTCCTCTGACGCTTTGATTCGTTAACATCAAGTAGACCGCCAGTGCACCCCGGAAGGCAACCACGTCAAGCTTCGCGAGATTCCGTTCTTCACCTTCGAGCCTCACGTCTGTCAGGTTGGAGACCGTTGGGGTTCAAACACGAAAACATCTTTTTCTTCAATGAACACGATAGGGTTGAGGAGCTATAGTTCTTGCGCACTATGGCCTTTGCTGCCCCCCCAACATGACATCTCACACTTTCACCATCGCCGACCCCATCCGTGACCGCAGCCGCCTGCTCGATCTGAACACCGAGTACATGGCGTGGAACAGTGACGAGGTCGAGAAAGCGCTTGGGGTCAACGTCGCGGCCCTGGTCGGCATGCCGATTGCCGACTATGTGGCCAGCGTGATTGACAAGGTCTGCGGCGCGCCGCCACCGGACGGCATTTTTTACCTGGTCGAGTGTGAAGGGCAGTTGGCGGCCATGGGAGGTTTGCGCAAGGTCCGACAGGGTGTGTGTGAACTCAAGCGCGTGTATGTACGCCCGGCGTTTCGCGGCAAACAGCTAGGTGAGACCATCATCCAACGTTTGCTGGACGACGCCGTGGCATTTGGATACGGCCACGCGCTGTTGGACTCGGGCCCTTTCATGGCGGCTGCCCACCGGCTCTATATTGCCGCCGGCTTTACGGACTGTGCGGCCTACCCGGAGGCCGAAGTGCCTACGGCGCTCCACCATGGTTGGCGTTTCATGGGGCGTGCACTGTAGGCGCTGGCACATTCGCCACTCTGGCGCGGCGGCCCAGCTTTTTTACTATGATGCGGGGCTCCAGCGGACCATCCGCTAATCCCGCAAACGCCCTTCGGCGATGACCTATGACGCCCGACGAATCCAAACCCGAACCTGACCCATCACCCCACGCCGCACGGCTGGCAGACCGGGTGGTGCCCAGCTACGCGCCGGCGCACCCTGGCAGAAAATGGGTGGTGATCCGGTGGGTCTCTGTGGCGGCCGTCACCCTGTTCGCCCTGTCCTTGTTGTTGGGCCTATGGGGGCGCGGCCGTTGGGTCAGTGGCATCAACACGCGCTTGCAAGCGCTAGAGGCTGCGACACCCAAGACAAGTCCGCAGCACTATGACGACGAGGAACTGAAGGGCTTGCCGCCCGTTGTACAGCGTTACCTGTCCCGGGCGCTGAACATGTATCAGCCGTTGGTGCGCGGCGTGTATATGGAGCAAGCCGGCACGATGAACCGAAGCACTGAGGGGGCACAACATTGGGAGCCATTCACTGCCAAGCAGCGCGTTGCCACCAAGCGGCCGGGTTTTGTGTGGGATGCATCCGTCACCGTGTCTCCGGGCATCCTGGTTCGGGTGGTGGATGCCTATGTGACGGGTGTTGGCAGTTTGCAGCCCTCGGTGATCGGGCTGTTTGACGTTGGCGGTATCGAGGGCACGGGCGAGATCGCGCGCGGGGAGCTGATCCGCTATTTTGCCGAGAGTGTGTGGTACCCCACGGCGCTGCTGCCAAGCCAGGGCGTACGGTGGGCAGCGGTCGATGACCATTCTGCGACGGCTACCTTGACCGATGGGCCCCTGACAGTGAGTTTGCTATTTGCGTTCAATGCCGATGGTCTGGTTGAGCGCATCAGCAGCACAGAGCGTAGCGCCTTGGTCAATGGGGCAATGGTGCCCATGCCATGGGAAGTGCTGCTGTCGCACTACCAGCGCTACAGCAATATGCTGGTGCCTGAGGACGCTGAGGTTGCTTGGCTGGCACCGTCGGGTCGCACGCCGTATTGGCGTGGAACGGTCCAAAAGCTGGACTACGACATGCCGCGCTAGCCAGCGGCATTGGGCCTTTCGTTATCGGGTCGCCAGCAAGGCACTCTCGCCGACGGCCGCAGGGTCAATCAGCTCCCTGCGGCACGCCTTGGTGCCATTCCCGTTGGGGAGTGCATTGCAGCGTAAAACTCCGGCCGTTTGGGCTGCCATGGCCTGTTTGCGCATTTCGCCCGCTTGCACGGCGCCTTTGACGACCGAATAGAAGAGGGCGAGCATGCCTATGAGGGCCAGTGAGACCAGCAGCGTGGTCAATGGGAATTCTTTGGGCATCTTGAGGGCTAGGGCTGACATGGAATGTTCCTTGATGTGTGCTATGGTGTTTGTAGCTATATGTCTATATTTGATGAGGGCTGCGGGCCTATTTTGTCTAAATGTGTTGGGCTGGGTGCCGTTTGATCCAGTCCACGTAACGGTCCATCCAACCTTGCATGAAGCTACGGGTGCCTTCACCCAGGCTCCCATCAGCGTCGAATAAATCGCCTTTGGCCTGGACGAAGGCTTCGGGTTGACCCAGAGTGGGTACATCCAAATACGCCAGCACATTGCGCAAGTGCTGCTGGGCCATCGCGGTGCCCGCAGCGCTAATGGAGACACCCAACACGCCGGCGGGCTTGCCAGACCATGCACTTTGGCCATAGGGGCGCGATGCGAGGTCGATGGCGTTCTTCAACACACCGGGCATGGATCGGTTGTATTCGGGTGTGATGAACAGCAGCCCGTGCGCCTTGGTGATTTCGGCCTTCAGGCGCAGCACGGATGCTGCGGGTTCGTCATCATCATCCTGGTTGTACAGCGGCAGGTCGTCGATTTGCGATTGCTCAAACGTGAATTCCGCAGGTGCCAATAGGGTCATGGCATGGGCCAGCTTGCGGTTGAAAGAATCGCGGCGCAGGCTACCGACGAAAACGGCAATGGTGTATGTGCTGCTCATGACGCGCTCCAAAAGACGATATGGTGCCCGCAGCCCGGCGGAAACACTGTGCTGTAGCGCACGTTTCGAACTGCAATCCGCCATAAAAAAACCCCGCATGGCGGGGTTTTGGTTCCACACCGCCGCTAGCGGACGTGGGGTGTGTGTCATTCACGGACGCTATTTCTTCTTGCTGTCCGTATCCATGGAGTCCTGCATGGCCTTCATGGGGTCGTTTTCGTCGGGCTTGGGCTCGCTACCAGCAGGGGCGGATGCCCCCGCTTGTGGCGCATCTGCCGCCGGCATTTCAGCCGATTTGCTATCGCTTTCCATTTGCATCTGGACCTGGTTCAGATCAACCTTGACTTCCTTGTCCAGACCGCTGGAAACGATGCCGGGGAAGAAGATGATCAGGCCAACCATGATGACCTGGATGATCACAAACGGTACCGCGCCCCAGTAGATCTGCATTGTGGTCACGGGCGCAATGGTTTTGGCAGTTACGCGGTCAGAGTATTCTTTGGCGGGCGCCACGCTGCGCAGGTAGAACAGCGCAAAGCCAAAGGGTGGGTGCATGAACGAGGTCTGCATGTTGACGCCCAGCAACACGCCAAACCAGATCAGGTCAATACCCAGCTTCTCGGCCACTGGCGCCAGCAAGGGAACGACGATGAAGGACAACTCAAAGAAGTCCAGGAAGAACGCCAAAAAGAAGATCAACAGGTTGACCACGATCAGGAAGCCGATCTGGCCACCCGGCAAACCGGTCAACAGGTGCTCGACCCACTTCTGGCCGTCCACACCCTGAAACACCAGGCTGAAGATGGTAGAGCCGACCAGAATGAAGACCACAAAACTGGCCAGTTTGGTGGTGGAGGTCAGCGCCTGTTTCAGCAGCTTCATGCTCAGGCGTCCGCGCACCATGGCCATGATGATGGCGCCCATGGCACCCATGGCACCGCCTTCGGTTGGGGTCGCAATACCCAGGAAAATGGTGCCCAGCACCAGGAAGATCAGCAGCAGCGGGGGAATCAGCACAAAGGTCACACGCTCGGCCATACGGGACAGCAGACCCATGCCGGTGACCTTGTTGATGGAGGCGATCACGAAGGCCAACATCACGCCAGCGCACATGGCCACAACAATGGTCTCGTCAGTCGCTACAGATTCAATTTTTTCACCCTTGAACCAGCTATAAACGTCGGCGTAATGCTGGCCAAAGTACACCGCCACAGCGGTCGAAACGATGGTCAGAACCAACAGCGACAGCAGACCGCTCTTGCCGTCGTCTTCGCGTATGGTGCGGGCTTCAATGGGCAATGCCGGGACCATGGCGGGGCGGAAGATAGCGATGAGAATCACAAATCCCACGTACATGGCCGTTAACGCAAAGCCAGGTATGAATGCACCCTTGTACATATCGCCAACACTGCGGCCCAATTGGTCTGCCAGAATGATGAGCACCAACGACGGCGGGATGATCTGTGCCAATGTGCCCGACGCAGCAATCACGCCTGATGCGATGCGGCGGTCATACCCATAGCGCAGCATGATGGGCAGCGAGATGAGGCCCATGGAGATCACCGATGCGGCCACCACGCCGGTGGTTGCGGCCAGCAGTGCGCCGACAAAAATAACGGCAAACGCCAGTCCGCCACGCACCGGACCAAACAATTGGCCGATGGTCTCAAGCAGGTCTTCGGCCATGCCGCTTCGTTCGAGTATCAGCCCCATCAGCGTGAAGAACGGAATCGCCAGCAGGGTGTCGTTCTGCATGATGCCAAACAGGCGCAAGGGCAGGGCTTGCAGCAGCGCTTCGGGCACCATGCCCAGTTCAACGCCGAGGAAACCAAAAAACAGCCCGCATGCACCGAGACTGAATGCGACCGGAAAGCCGATCAGCAAGAACATGATCAAACCCACGAACATGATCGGGGCCATATTGCTAGTAATAAATTCCATGGATGATTCCCCGATCAGACGGCTTTGTTCTTGGACTCGGCCAAGAGGCGAATTGCCTCGGCCAGTTCTTCTTCGGCCGTCTTGTCGACCTTCTTGGCGGTGGGGTCCTCAATGAGACCCTGCAAGAATGCGATGCGTTTGATCAATTCGGACCAGCCCTGCAACAGCAGCAGTCCAAAGCCCAGTGGCATCATCAAATATACCGGCCAGCGGATGAGACCACCGGCATTGCCGGAAACTTCACCCGAGTGCAATCCCTTGAGGAAGAAGGGCACGCCAAACCACAGCATGGCGACACAGACCGGTGTCAGAAAACACAGGAAACCGAAAATGTCGATCTTGGTTTGTGTGCGCTTGGAGAAGTGGCTGTAGACCACGTCGATCTTGACGTGTTCGCCGTTGAGAAGCGTATACGCCGACGCAATCAGGAAGGACGCGGCAAACAAGTACCACTGCACCTCCAGAAAGGCATTGGAGCCGACATTGAATGCCTTGCGCACGATGGCGTTCACAGCGCTGATGACCGTGGATGCCAATATGAGCCATATGACGTGCTTGCCGATCTGGGTGTTTAGCCAGTCGACCGCTCTTGAAAACTTGAGTAGTGCGTTCATCTTTTTCTCCGCAAGGGTGGGGCTGTCTCAGGCGCGACGCAGGGCTCCGTGCCATGCGCAAAGTCTATAGCGGAAAGCCAGGATTGGCTTTAGAAAAGCTGACGGTACCGGGTGTTTTGAGGGTGGGTAAACCCGGGGTACAGAGCGCTGTTTGGGCCACTGCAAGTGCTTAATGAAAGAACCTGTTTTCGGCAATGTAGTACAGCGCGCCACCCAGATAACCCAGTAGCGCCAAGCCGCTGATCTTGCGCACATACCAGAGGAAGTCAATTTTCTCCAACCCCATGGCTGCCACGCCGGCGGCGGAGCCGATGATCAAGATGGAGCCGCCAGTGCCAGCGCAATAGGCGATGAATTCCCAGAGAAAACTGTCGGCCGGGTATTGCTGCAGGCTGTACATACCCATGGACGCGGCGACCAGTGGAACGTTGTCTACGACGGCGCTTACCAGTCCGATGATGACCACGATCACGTCCTGGCGGCCCACGGTTTTGTCCAGCCATTGGGCGATGCCCGAGAGTATGTGCGTGTGTTCCAGCACGGCGACAGACAGCAAGATTCCGATGAAGAAAACGACCGAGCCCATGTCGATGCGCGTCAGTGCGCGCACCAGGGTCAAGTGTTGCTTGCGCGAGTCTTCTTCCTGGTGGTGTATCAGATCGCCCACCAGCCACACAATGCCCAGTCCAAACAATATGCCCATGAAGGGCGGCAAATGCGTCAGGGTCTTGAAAATGGGCACGGCCACCAGCACGCCCAGGCCCATGAAGAACATTAGGTTGCGTTCAAAGGCAGAGGTCTCAAAGGGCCCATCGTCTTCGTTGCGCTGCGGCGCGATCACCGGGCGAGCGCCCAGCATGTAACTGGTGACCGCCAGGGGCAGCAGCAGATTGATCAACGATGGAATGAACAGCCCCTTCATGATTTCGACGGCGGTGATCTGCCCGCCGATCCACAGCATGGTGGTGGTGACGTCACCAATCGGTGTCCAGGCGCCGCCCGCATTGGCCGCGATGACAATGATGCCGGCGAAGAACAGACGGTCTTCCCGTTGGTCCAGCAACTTCTTCATCAAGGACACCATGACGATGGTCGTCGTCAGGTTGTCCAATATCGAACTGAGGAAAAACGACACAAAGCCCACCATCCACATCAGGCTCGACAGCTTGGTGGTCTTGACGCGCGAGGTGATCACTTCAAACCCGTTGTGCGCATCGACCACCTCGACGATGGTCATCGCTCCCATCAGGAAGAAGACAATTTGCGCCGTCGCCATCAGCGACTCCCCCAAATGCCCGTCCACCAAGTGCGGGTCGGCAGCGCCCACCGCGTAAATGGTCCACAGCAAGCCGGCGCCGACAAGGGCGGTTGCAGATTTATTGACTTTGAGTGGGTGTTCCAGCGCTATGGCAGCGTAGAGCAACACAAAGACGGTGATGAGCAGTGTGAGCATGGGCTTGTTCCTCTGGGCGTTATGGCGGGGTGCGCGCGGGCGTCGCAAGTCTAGTGGCTAGTCGACTTGCCAGACCTGAATAAATTCTGACGGCTAGAAGCCCAGCCACTTTCGGACGGAACGCACCGACGCAGCCGAAGCCTGCCAGACGGCAGAATTCTTGACTTGTGCGATCAGGGCGTCCTTCCACGGTACCCAGCGGCCGTACAGCCGGGCAAACCAAGGGAGTTGCATCAGGGCGGGCTGGGTCAGTGAAAACAGGCGTGCGACGATGGCGGTCCCCGTTAGCTTGGCTGCCAACACCACACACAGCCCCAGCAACGGGTGGCCGTGGCTGATCCAGTACAGGGCCAGCAGCTTGACGGGAAGCAACATCAACATGGGCACAAAAAAGGCCAACAGCGCTGCGTACGGTGGCAACCGGCGTATCAGGCCCTCAAGGTGCGACCACACGGGCAGCCGCGCCAGGCGTGCCATCAAGCGCTGCAGGGGCTCCCAGCCCCATTCTTCAAAGATCAGCACGATCGCCAGCATGGGGGCGAGCGTTGCGTTGAACAGCGCTTTGAGCAGGCGTTTGAACGAGGTCATATTGATAAATGTGGCGCTAGCCCTCGTGGAATATGTGCCATGTGCTTCTAAATTGATAGCAATTGCTGGGCGGACCACATTCCAGCGACGGTCAGCAGCAGCGACCCCACGACATGCAGGCTGGCGGTACCCAGTGCCAGCGCATAGCGTTGCTGCATCAAGAGGGTGACGACTTCTGCGCTAAAACTGGAAAAAGTTGTCAGGCCGCCCAGCAGGCCCGTCACCACCGCCAGCCGCCACACGGGGTCCAACTGGGGCATGGCCTGGAATACGGCGACGCAGACGCCGATCAAGTAGCCACCGATCAGATTCGCCGCCAGCGTGCCCCAGGGGATGGCACCACCCGGGCTGAGCCACAGACCCAGACCCCAACGGGCCAGGGCGCCAGCGCTGGCGCCCAGACAAATTGCAATGACTGATCCCATGGGGCTAGTTTGCCATCTGTTGTGGCAGCCACGTCACGATGGCCGGAAAGACATAGATCAGCGCAACGGCCACACACATCAGGAAAAACATGGGCATGGTGACCTTGGCAATCCAGGTGAGCTGGTGCCCCGTCATGCCCTGCAGCACGAACAGGTTGAAGCCAACGGGCGGCGTGATCTGCGCCATCTCGACCACCAGCACGATGAAGATGCCAAACCACAGCGTGTCAATGCCGGCCGCCTGCACCGTGGGCATCAACACGCCCATGGTCAACACCACCATGGAGATGCCGTCCAGAAAGCAGCCCAGGATGATGAAGAAGACAGACAGTGCCACGATCAATTGCGCCTTGGAGAGGCTCAGTGTGCCAATCCATTCGGCCAGGTGGCGTGGCAGGCCGAGGTAGCCCATTGCCAGCGTCAAGAACGCGGCGCCAGCCAGGATGAGGGCGATCATGCAATACAGGCGCGTAGCACCCATGATGGCATCGCGGAACGTGGCCCAGCTCATCGAGCCCTGCAGCGTGGACAGCAACAGCGACCCGACCACGCCCACGGCGGCGGCCTCGGTTGCGGTGGCAATGCCGGAGTAAATCGAGCCCAATACTGCGCTGATGAGCAGCACGACCGGGATCAAGCTGCGCGATGCGGCCAGCTTTTGCCGCAATGTGGTCTGTCCATCTGCCGCAGGTACCTGTTCGGGGTTGCGCAGCGCCCAAAACATGATGTAGCCCGAGAACAGGCTGGCCAAAAGCAGCCCGGGCAGCACGCCGGCAATGAACAACTTGGAAATGGATACTTCTGCCGCCACCCCATAGACGATCATGATGATGGACGGCGGGATCAACAGGCCCAGCGTGGCGGCCCCAGCCAGCGTGCCGATCACCATGTGCTCGGGGTAACCGCGGCGCGTCAGTTCGGGCAGCGTCATCTTGCCAATGGTGGCGCAGGTGGCCGCGCTGGAGCCCGACACGGCGGCAAAAATCGTGCAGCCAATGACGTTGGTGTGCAACAGCCGGCCCGGCAGCGCTTGCACCCAGGGAGCCAGGCCCTTGAACATGTCCTGGCTCAAGCGGGTGCGAAACAGGATCTCGCCCATCCACACAAACAGGGGTAGGGCGGTGAGCGTCCAACTGCTGGACGAACCCCACACGGTGACGGCCATGGCGTCGCCACCCGGGCGGGACGAGAACAGTGTGACCGCCATCCAGGCCACGCCGGTCAGCGTCAGTCCGACCCACACACCGCTGCCCAGTATCAGTAGCAACGACACCAACAACGCAGCGGTAATGGCGAGGTCATTCATTGCGTAACGACTCCTCGCTGGTGGGCACGGTGCGTTGGCCCTGTATTTCGAGAACCAGTTCATCGATGAAGGCAATGGCCAAAATGACGGCGCCCAATCCCATCGCGATTTGCGGAATCCACAAGGGCGTGGCATCGCTACCGGTGGAAATATCGTTGAAGGCGCGCGACTGCCATGAGAGGCGGCAGCAGTAAAAGGCAAACAGTGCGGACAACACGCTGGCGAATGCCAAGGCCCAGACCTCCAATGCCTTCTTCCAGCGCCCAGAGAGTGCCGCCAGCACCAGGGTTACGCGGATGTGTTCACCGCGCTTGAGCGTGTGCGCCAACGCCAAAAATCCGCTGGCAGCCATCAGGTAGCCGGCATAGGCATCGGTGCCCGGCACATAAAAGTTCAATTGCCGCCCACTAATAGACAGCAGCACCATGATCAGCAGGCCAAACAAGCACAGCGCTGCCAAGGCAGCTGCGCCGTCATACAGCCCGTTCAAGGTCTTGCGCATCGCCTGTCCTGCCGTGCGGCTACGGTTTGGCGTATGCATCGAGCACAGCTTTGCCTTCAGCGCCCGATTTTTCCAGCCATTCTTTGACCATGGTGTCGCCAACCTTCTTCATGTCGGCCTTGAGCTGGGCTGAAGGCACGATGATGTTCATGCCGTTTGCCTTGAGCTTTTCTATGGACTCCACGTTGACGCGCTTGCTGGCGGCCAGGCCGCGCGCTTCGGCATCAGACGCTGCTTTGAGCACCAACCCTTGCGTGGGTTTGTCCAGTGCCTCGAATGCGGCCTTGTTGACGATGACCGCGTTCTTGGGCAACCAGGCTTGCATGTCGTAGTAGTACTTCAGGTTTTCATACAACTTGCTGTCGACGCCGGATGCGCCCGACGTCATCGTCGCCTCCACCACGCCGGTGGCGAACGCTTGTGAAAGCTCTGCCGCCTGCACGGTCACCGGCTGCGCGCCCACCAGTTCGGCAATACGGCTGGTAGCGGGGCTGTAGGCGCGCCACTTGATGCCTTTGAGGTCGGCGACGGAGTTCAGCGGCTTCTTGCTGTAAATGCCCTGGGGAGGCCACGCCACCGCGTACAGCAAGTTGATGCCTTGTTCAGCCAGCTTCTTCTCCAATGCGGGTCTCTGGGCCTTGTACAGCTTGGCGGATTCGTCGTAGCTGTCGGCCAGGAAGGGCAGGCCGTCCATGCCAAAGGGCTGCCATTCGTTCTGGAAATTGACCAACAGAATTTCACCCGCCTGGGCTTGCCCGCCCTGCACGGAACGCTTGATTTCGGGTGCCTTGAACAGCGCCGCATTGGCGTGCACCGTGATCTTGAGCTTGCCGGCGCTGGCCTTGTCTACATCGTTGGCAAACTGCTGCAAATTTTCGGTGTGGAAGTTGGTAGCAGGGTAGGCGCTTGCCAGGTCCCACTTGGTTTGGGCAAGGGCCGCCGTGTTTGCGACCAGTAGTGCCAGTGTCAGCGCATATTTGATTTTCATGGTGGCTCCGTAGTGACAGGGGTCGTGTTGGGGATAACAATAGGATACGTGCAAATACTACGCCAAGCTCCATTCTTTTCACCATGAACCTGCGCTTTGTAGAAGCCTTCTATTGGGTGGCCTCGCTCAAAAGCATTTCGCGTGCAGCCGAAAAACTGTTTCTGACCCAGTCCGCCATGTCCAGCCGTATCTCGACGCTGGAGGAGGAGCTGGGCGTGCTGTTGCTGGACCGGCGCGACAAACAATTCAAACTCACTGCCGCCGGCGCACGCTTTCTGGTCTATACACACAAGCTGCTGGAATTGCAGCGCGAGGTGAAGGCCGAGATGGGATCGGGCGCCCCCCTTGCGGTCTCGATGCGCATTGGCGCCATTGAGTCGGTGTTGCATTCGTGGCTGATACCGTGGCTGGAAAAATTGCGCCAAGAGCAGCCAGGCCTGGAGCTGGAGTTGTCGGTGGAGACGACTCCCATTCTGATGGACCACATCCAGCGGGGCACGGTCGATCTGGTCTTTGCGGTACTGCCCGCATCGGCTGACGGCGTGCGCAACCGGGCGCTTCCGAGCATGGAGATGGCCTTTGTTGGCAATCCGCAGTTGCACAAAAAGAGAAATTACCGGTTGGACGAACTGGCCGAAATGGAGCTGTTGACCTTCCAGAAAGGATCTCACCCCCATGTCGCGCTACTGGATTTGTTCCGCCTGCACCAGATGGAGCCCAAAAGGGTGCACGCCATCTCATCCATTTCGGCCATGGTGCAACTGGTGCAGGGCGGCTTTGGTGTGGCACTGCTGCCCAAGGCGGCCGTGCAGCGGCTGAACGGGTTTGCCAGCCTGAAACTGCTCAGTTGCGATGCACGTTTGCAGGCCCTGCCGATCCACGCCAGCTACCGCAACGACCCGACCTCGCAGACGGTGGAAACAGTGGTCCAGTCTGCCCTTGCGTTCGTTAATGGGCCTTCCGGCACACCAAAAAGAGTTGCAAAGGGTTAACCCTAGTCATCGAAAAAATCGATGATGGCAGCGAAATATTTTGAATTTGCAGAAGGTCTGGTCGGCTTTCACAATCCGCACATCGTCAAACAATTGACATGTGAACGGGGGAAATCAAGTGAGTGTTGAAGCGCAATCGATAGCAACTGTATTTGGCCCTGAAGTAGCCAAGAACGCGCAGCATGTTCGCAAGCAGATTCGCCAGGGCGTGTGGCACTCCCATACCAGCGGACTGGCTAGCGACCATGTGCAGGGCAATGTGATCATTCTTCCCGAAGTACTGGCGGCAGATTTCTTGCGCTACTGTCAGCGAAACCCCAAGCCGTGCCCGCTGTTGGCGGTGTCGGAGCCCGGTCAGCCCACGCTGCCAGGCCTGGGTGGCGACATCGATGTCCGTACCGACGTGCCGCGCTACCGCGTGTGGCACCACGGTGAAGTGGTTGACGAACCGACCGACATTTGCACTCTGTGGCGCGCCGATCTGGTGACCTTTGTGCTGGGCTGTTCGTTCTCGTTTGAGCAGGCCCTGCTGGAAGCGGGTTTGCCGCTACGGCATATCGCGCAGGGCAAGAATGTGGCCATGTACCGAAGCAATATCCAGACAGAACCGGCAGGCAACTTCAGCGGGCCCATGGTCGTGTCGATGCGGCCCATGAAAGCGGCGGCCGCTATTCGCGCCGTGCAGGTGACATCGCGCTTTCCTAATGTGCATGGCGCACCGGTGCATCTGGGTGACCCATCGCAGATTGGCATTGAACGTCTGGATGTGCCCGACTACGGAGACGCGGTCGAGGTCATGGACGACGAAATTCCGGTGTTCTGGGCCTGCGGCGTGACGCCACAAGCGGCCCTGGTCCAGGCCCGGCCTGCGTTTTGCATCACCCATGCGCCAGGGTCGATGCTGATCACCGACCTGCTCAACCAACAGCTTGCCTCTTTCTGACTGCCCCCACGCTTCACCAACCAAGGATTTGACATGAGAAAACTCGCATTGATTCTGGCATGCGCCTCCACGCTAGCCGCACCCGTAGCCTTCGGACAGACCAAGTGGGATTTGCCCACCGGCTACGCGACCAACACTTTTCAGACCGAAAACGTGCAGCAGTTTGCCGACGATGTAGCCAAGGCCACGGGTGGCAAGCTGAAGATCACCGTGCACGCGGGCGCATCGCTGTACAAAATGCCCGAGATCAAGCGTGCCGTGCAATCGGGCCAAACGCAGGCCGGCGAATTCATCTTGTCGGCCTATGCGAACGAGAACCCCTTGTTTGGCGTGGACTCCATTCCGTTTCTGGCTACCAGTTATGGTGCCGCGCAAAAGCTGTACACCGCTTCCAAACCCGCGACCGAAAAGCTGCTGGCTGAGCAAGGGTTGAAGCTGCTGTTCTCGGTGCCGTGGCCCGGCCAGTCGCTGTATTCGATCAAACCGATGAAGACCATGGACGATTTCAAGAGCACCAAGATGCGCGCCTACAACCCTGCCACGACCAAGATCGCGCAATTGGTGAAGGCCCAGCCCGTGACGATTCAACTGGCGGAGTTGGGCCAAGCGCTGGCGACTGGCGCCGTGGACAACTTCCTGACCTCCAGCGCTAGCGGCGTCGACAGCAAGCTGTACGAACAGACCAAGTTCTTCTACATCGTTAACGCCTGGTTGCCGCGCAATGCCACGGTGGTCAACAAGAAGGCCTTTGACGCGCTAGACAAGGCCACGCAAGACGCGGTCGTGGCAGCGGGCAAGGCGGCGGAAGAGCGAGGTTGGGCTGCCAGCAAGGCCAAAGATTTCGCATTCGTCAAAGAGCTGGGCAAAAACGGCATGACCACCGGCATGGCCAGCGACGAGATCCGTGAAGGCCTGAGCAAGATCGGCGACACCATGATCGAAGACTGGGTCAAGACCGCAGGCCCAGACGGCAAGGCAATCATCGACGCCTACCGCAAGCCGTAAACGTCTGCCATTGAAGCCGGTGCCGCCCATGCAGCGCACCGGGGTCTGATCCACCCGCCCAAACGGCGGCGGGTTCCACTTCCCGCTCAACTACATGAGTCGTCCCTTTAGGAGCACGCAATGAATACGCTTGTCAAAAATTTTTACAAGTTGCTGTTGGTACTGTCGGGTGCGGCCATGGTGGCGTCGTTTTGCATCATCATGCTGGGTGTTGCCGCCCGTGAGTTTGCATGGGACATACCGGGCCTGGATGCCTACGCCGGTTACGCCATAGCCGCCACACTGTTCCTGGCACTGCCCGCATCGCTGCGCCATGGCGACCATATTCGCGTCAACATGGTGCTGCAAAAGCTGTCCCCCCGAGTACTCAACGTCTTTGAGTACTGGTGTCTATTGGCGGCCTGTGCCCTGTCCATCTACTTTGCGTGGTATGCCGGTCGCATGGTGTGGCTGTCTTATACCTACCACGACATGTCACCCTCCGCCGACGCGACGCCTCTGTGGGTACCACAGCTCTTCATGCTGTTGGGCTGTATCGGTCTGGCCGTAGCCTTTCTCGACGCGCTGGTCAGCCGCATCCAGGGCCGGGGCTTCTTTGAAGAGTCTGATGGCGAATCCGCTCGCACCGAGTAAACCCACCCAAACCATTTAAAGAGAACGTCATGGATATCTTGATTGCCGGAGCATTGATCGTGATGCTCTTTATTGTGCTGGGCTCCGGCCTGTGGATTGGTTTGTCGCTATTGGGTGTGGCGATGATCGCCATGGAGCTTTTTACCCAACGCCCCGTGGGCGACTCCATGCTGCTGACGATCTGGGGTTCTACGTCCAGTTGGACGCTGTCGGCCCTGCCGCTGTTTTTGTGGATGGGGGAAATCCTCTTCCGCAGCAAATTGTCCGAAGGATTGTTCAAGGGCCTGGCTCCCTGGCTGGGTTGGCTGCCGGGCCGGTTGCTGCATGTGAATGTGATCGGCAGCACCATCTTCGCCGCGGTCTCCGGTTCCAGTGCGGCGACCTGCGCCACTATCGGCAAGATCTCGCTGCCAGAGCTTAAGAAGCGTGGCTACCCTGAGGATATCTCGATTGGTACCTTAGCGGGCGCCAGCACGTTGGGGCTGCTGATTCCACCGTCCATCATCATGATTGTGTATGGCGTTGCAGCCAACGTGTCCATTGCCAAGCTGTTTATCGCGGGGGTGATTCCGGGCCTGGTGTTGGCTGCTTTGTTCAGTGGCTACATCATCGTGTGGTCGCTGTTCAACAAGGAAAAAATTCCCGCAGCCGATGCGGCCATGACCTTTGCGCAAAAGATTTACGAGGGACGCAACCTGATTCCCGTGGTGGCGCTGATCGCCTTGGTGTTGGGCTCCATCTATTCGGGCATTGCCACGGCCACCGAAGCTGCCGCCTTGGGTGTGGCAGGTTCGCTGCTGCTATCGGGCATCGAGCGCACGCTCACCTGGTCCACGTTCAAGGCTGGGCTGATGGCGGCCTGCCGCGTCTACTGCATGATTGGCTTGATACTGGCGGGCGCTGCCTTCTTGACCCTGGCGATGGGTTTCATCGGCTTGCCGCGCCACCTGGCCGAGTTTATCGGCGGGCTCAACCTGTCGCCGCTGATGCTGATCGCGTTGCTGATTGTTTTCTTTGTGATTCTGGGGTGCTTCCTGGATGGCATTTCCATGGTGGTGTTGACGATGTCGGTCTTGCTGCCGACGGTGGAGAAGGCAGGCTTCGACCTGATCTGGTTCGGCATCTTCATCGTGCTGGTGGTCGAGATGGCGCAAATCACGCCGCCAGTGGGCTTCAACCTGTTTGTGCTGCAGGGCCTGACCAAGAAGCAACTGATGTACCTGGCCAAAGTGGCATTTCCCTTCTTCATGGTCATGGTGGCCATGGTGTTCCTGACCTATTTTTTGCCTGACCTGGTGCTGTGGATGCCCCGCAATATGGGCTAAAGCCTGCCACCGT
>JANXVI010000439.1 GCA_025351745.1 Rhodoferax sp. | reverse complement strand
GATGCGTTCGGGTTTGACGATGTCGGCCAATTGCGCCATGCGCAAATCTGGCACTTCCACGATGCCCACATTGGGTTCGATGGTGCAGAAAGGGTAGTTTTCCGCAGCGATGCCAGCCTTGGTCAGGGCGTTGAACAACGTTGATTTACCCACGTTGGGTAGGCCTACAATGCCACACTTCAGACTCATAAAAACCTCTAAAAACGGGGGAGACAAGTGTATGCCATCCCTGCTCGTGCGACTGTTGGTGATCGTTTGGTGCCTCGGCGGTATGTCCGGCCATGCAGCCGAATCGCCATCCAGCAACGTTTTGATGCTCGATGACAACACACCATCGCTGCAAATTGGCACGGGTATCGATACGTGGATAGACGAGGGCTCGCACAGCACGATCGAGCAGGTTGCAGCAGGTGTCGACCACTTCACGCCCCAGCCTGCACTGACCCGCAACACGCTGAACAAGTACGACACGATGTGGATCAGGTTGCGCGTCAAACGCACACCCAGCTCTGCAAAGCATTGGGCTCTGAACCTGCCGCTGCCGTTCGTGGACCAAGTCAACTTTTACAGCGCCGACGCAAAAGGGCAATGGAAAGTCCAGCGCGCGGGCGATACGCTAGCACAGACCGATTGGCACAAGCCGGGCCTCTACCCTGATTTTGATTTCGAGCTGCCCGACAGTGCACCGCAAACCTTCTACCTGCAGGTCCACAATTTCAAGGAACTGGCCGTGCCCATTCGTTTGGCGACCGTGCGCCTGCGCGAGACCCAGCGCCAACAGGAATTCATCGGTTTGGGGCTGATGTTTGGCGCGCTGTTGAGCCTTACTGTGCTGTCGATGCTGCGATTCCTGGAACACCGCAAGGCCATTGACTGCTGGGCCGCGCTTTTCGCACTGTTGATCGCCGTCACGCTGGCCCAAATATCGGGTGTGTTGAACGCCATGTTATGGACACATGTGCCGGAATTGGCCAATTCCGCGTCCAACGTGCTGCCCGTCATCGCGGTGGGCAGCACCTTGCTGTTTATCCGCAGCGTGTTTGTGCTGCATGTGAACTTTCACCGCTACGACCGTTTCCTGTCGTTCGTAGGCTGGGGAACGATCGTGTCGGTCTTGCTGTTTGCGATGGTCGACCGCTTCGTCGCCGACCGCGTGTGCGCCGCAATCATGCTCTTTGCCACGGTGATCGGTACGGGTGCAACCGTATTGAGCTGGCACCAAGGCTCGGCCATCGGTCGATGGATGATGTTTGCGCTGCTACCCCAGTTTTTTGCACTGACCTATATGCTGGGCGAGACCGTGGGCCTGGTGCCGCTGCTGTGGCAAATGCGTTACGTTGCGTCGGCCTGCGTTGCGGTGGCCATTCCGATTCTGATGTACGCCCTGACCCAACTCACCCATGACCGCAAAGAGTTGGTGGTACGGGCAAACCACTTGCCCACGCAAGACGCGCTGACCGGACTGCTGACGCCCGAAGTATTCCAGACCCATCTCGAGGTCGCGGTACAGCGCGCCATAGACGATCGCGAACCCCTTGCCCTGGTCCTGGTGCGGGTCACCAACCACGACCACATACGCCAGTCCTACAGCGACACCACGGCCGAGCAATGCCTGCTGCGGGCCGTGGTCAAGATACAGCGGATTCTGCGCGACGTGGACCCGGCAGGACGCGTGGGCACGGCGCAATTTGGCCTGCTGATGGAAGGCGTCACCACCCGCAAGGCCCTGACCGAGCGCATGGTCAAGTTAGTGGGGTCGGGCCTGATACCGCTGCCCGGACTGGTGCCCGAAGTGACGCTGCACTTTCAAGCGGCATGCGTCCTGCTCCATGAAAATCCGGTGCCCTCAGATCGCGTGCTGGACGATCTGCGCGGCCTGCTGGCAGACATGTCCCCCAACACCCGCCGCCCTATCCGATTTCTGGAGGCGGTGCCCACTGAGACATCGGCCTGGGAATCGTCGGCGAACCCCGCATAGGGTCATGCGGGCACCACGCGGCACGTGCAGCCCCGCGGCTTTTACAATCGCCCAATGACAAGACCCTTTGATATCTGCATCCGCGGCGCGGGCATCGTGGGGCGCACGCTGTCTCTGCATT
This sequence comes from Rhodoferax sp., assembly GCA_025351745.1. Lineage (GTDB taxonomy): Bacteria > Pseudomonadota > Gammaproteobacteria > Burkholderiales > Burkholderiaceae_C > Allorhodoferax. The sequence goes on along the minus strand of JANXVI010000439.1, from coordinate 4,718 downwards.
TGGCTGCGAAGCAATTGCGGGTGGCTTTGGTGGCGCCGTGTGCTGCACAGCCAAGCCATTCGCACGACGCCGCCACGGATGTACGGGCTTACGCCTTGAGCCTGCAATCGCGCCAATTGCTGGAAGCCGTGCGCTGCTGGCCTGAAGCACAACACGCCACACCTGTGCTCTCCATGCAGGTGCTGGGCGATGACGGCGGCCAGGTGGCGTTCGACGCAGCACAGACCGCCACCGAGGCTTTGAACTGGATTGTGGATGTGCCGGTGCTCGAAGCCCGGCTGGCCGATGCGGTGCGCTTTCAACCCCTGATCGAAGTGTTAGAAACCCCCATCCCCGCAGCGCTGACCGTTGTCTGCGAAGGCAAGGCAAGCCAGTCCCGCGAGGAATGGGGCGTGCAATGGGACGTCACACCCTACAACCAATGGGCGCTCGCCGCCCGTGTCCAGTGCGAGCTGCCACACGCCCAAATAGCGCGCCAATGGTTCACCAAAGGCGAAATACTGGCCTTTTTGCCAATGGGCGGCGCCACAGGGAACTTTTGCGCGATTGTCTGGTCCGTCAGTCCGGATCGTGCGAAAACCCTGCAGATGGCAAGTGAAGAGGATTTTTGCCGCGAACTGGCGTTGGCCAGTCATGGCGTGTTCGGCGCAACCACGTTGGCCAGTGCGCGCAAGGTCTGGCCCTTGCAACAGGCGTTGGCGCGGCGGTGGAGCGGTATGTCGCCGCAAGGTGCTTGGGTGTTGGCCGGTGATGCGGCTCACACCATACACCCGTTGGCGGGTCAGGGCTTGAACATGGGCTTGGCCGATGTCGCAGAACTGGTGGCCGTGGTTACGGGGCGCGCCTATTGGCGCAGTGTGGGAGATCCCCGCCTGCTGCGCCAATACGAGAGGGCGCGAAAGGCCGAATTTGCAGTCATAGGGCAGGCCAACGATGCATTGCAACAGTTGTTTACCAACCGCCATCCGGCAGTGCAAGCCATGCGCAACTGGGGCATGAACCGATTTGAGGCCAGTGGGCCGATAAAACAATGGATTGCACGGCGCGCCATGGGCACCGCAGGCGCCCTGCATAAGCCTTCATCAACAACCGACAAGAACTGACGAGCGACTATGAATCACCTTATTAAACTTCTGCTGGCCAGCTCGGTAGCCCTGGCCGCTGTTGCGACCTTCGCACAAGAAGCACAAATTCGCAAAAACATCGCCGAGCGCCTGCCGCAGCTCAAAGGTTTGGATGAGGTCAGCAAGACCGCCATGCCCGGCGTGTATGAGTTGCGCGTCAACGGCAGCGAGATTTTCTACACCGATGCCCACGCCAACTTCCTGATTGAAGGCAGCATCATCGACGTGCGGGCCAAGCGCAACCTGACCGAAGAACGTGTAGCCAAACTCACGTCCGTGAAGTTTGAAGACCTGCCGTTCAAAGACGCCTTCACCATCGTGCGCGGCAGTGGCAAGCGCAAGGTCGCCGTTTTTGAAGACCCCAACTGCGGCTACTGCAAACGCTTTGAGCGCGACATGCAACAAATCGACAACGTTACCGTCTACATGTTTTTGTACCCGATTTTGGGTGCCGATTCGGGTGAAAAGTCCAAGTCCATCTGGTGCGCCAAAGACCAGGGCAAGGCCTGGCAAGACTGGATGGTGCGGGACCAACCCGTCACCTCCAGCACCAACTGCGACGCCGCTGCGCTGACCCGCAACACCGAATTTGGACGCAAGTACAAAATCACCGGCACGCCGACACTGATTTTCGTGGACGGTACGCGCGTGCCCGGCGCTGTGGATGCGGCGCAGGTCGAAAAGATGCTGTCGGGCAACAAAGGCTGAGCCACGGGGATGGACTCATAACCCGTCCGCTATAAAATATGTAGCTGCTCACGCACTGTTGACGTGGGCTAGACTGGATTTTCATGAATACGACCCGCACCAAATCGGCATCCAAGACTCCCGCTCGCAAACCCAATGCGCCACCCGCCGTGCACTACCGGGTCGAGGCCCTCAACCTCCACGCCCACCTCTTTGGCGTGACCCTCACGGTAGCCGCGCCAGCCGCCCAGCAAGTGCTGCGCTTGCCGGTGTGGATACCGGGCAGCTACCTGGTGCGCGAATTCGCCAAGAACCTGCAGAATCTGCGCTGCCAACAGGGCAAGAAAGCCCTGGCCGCACAGCAAACCGACAAGGCCACCTGGGTCGTGGACTGCGCACCGGGCCAGCCCTTGGTCGTGCAATACGAGGTCTATGCCTTTGACAACTCAGTGCGCACCGCCTGGCTGGACGCCACGCGCGGCTTCTTCAACGGCACCAGCCTGTGCCTGCTGGTAGCCGGCCAGTACAACCAGCCCCATGCGCTTGAACTGGTTGCTACTGATTCGATAGCGCATTGGTCAGTTGTTACGGGGGCTAGCGCCCAAAAGGTCAACAAGCAAGGTTTTGGCACCTATGTTTGCGCGGACTACGACACGCTGGTGGACTGCCCCTTTGAAATGGGGCCGTTCTGGAGCGGCAACTTTGTCGCCTGCGGCATACCGCACCGCTTTGTCGTGGCCGGTGCCCCGCCCAGCTTTGATGGCGACAAGCTGCTGGCCGACACGCAGGCCATTTGCGAAACGGAAATTCGCTTCTGGCATGGTGATACTATCAAAAACAATAGCACTGTGCGCAAGAGCGGCGAGGGCCAGGGGCCGATTCCATTTAAGGAATACGTCTTCATGCTCAATGCGGTGTCCGACGGCTACGGCGGCCTGGAGCACCGCAACTCCACTGCGCTGATCTGCAAGCGCGCCGACCTGCCGCGCGTGCCGCGCACCACACTGGCGCCCACAACCCACAAGCAGCCCGAGGGGTACACCACACTGTTGGGCCTGATCAGCCACGAATATTTCCACACCTGGAACGTCAAGCGTTTGCGCCCTGCCGAGCTGGCCACCTACGATTACACCCAAGAGAACTACACCGAGCTGTTGTGGTTCTTCGAAGGCTTCACCAGTTACTACGACGACTTGCTGTTGCGCCGCGCCGCGCTGATCGACAACGCCGTCTACCTCAATCTCATCGCAAAGACCATCAATGGCGTGGCGCAGGCACCAGGGCGCAAGGTACAAAGCGTGGCCCAGGCCAGCTTTGACGCCTGGATCAAGTACTACCGACAAGACGAAAACACGGCTAACGCGACGATCAGCTACTACACCAAGGGCTCGCTGGTGGCGCTGTGCCTGGACCTGACTCTGCGCACCGAGGGCATGACCACGCTGGATGCCGTGATGCGCGCGCTGTGGGCCCGCTGCCAGGGTGGCCCGATGAGCGAGCAGGATTTGCTGGCCGTGCTGGCCCAATTGGGCGGTCGCTCCTTCGCGCCAGACATTGCCCGCTGGGTGCATGGCACAGCGGACTTACCGGTGGACGCATTGCTGGAGCGCCATGGCGTGCAGATCCACCACGAGCCCAACCAGGTTGCCCAGCAGTTGGGGCTGCGCGTGCGTGAAACCGGTGGTTTGTTTATTCAGCAGGTACTTCGTGGCGGTGTCGCCGAAAAGGCCGGTTTTGCCAGTGGCGACGAATGGATATCGGTGCAGCCCGTCGGCAGCGATGCCCATGGCGCCTGGCGACTGCAGTCGCTTGACGACTTCACGCTGTGTGCGGGCAATGCCAAAGTTGTGAACGCCATCGTGTCGCGTGACAAACGACTGCAAAGCCTGACTTTGACGCTGCCCAAGGCCAGCCAGGCTGTGCGTTTGACCGTTAAAGATGTGGCGCTGGTCGATGCTTGGCTAGTCCCGAAAACTGCAGTTACCCTACCGAAATAACCCACGTTGAACGACAAGGTCCACACACCATGAACTACGAATGCATCACCACCCGCGTAGAGGGCGAAAAGGTCGCCATCATCACGCTGAACCGCCCCAAGGCGCTGAATGCACTAAACGACCAGTTGATGGACGAATTAGGCAACGCACTCATGTGCTTCGACGCCGACCCCGCGATTGGCTGCATGGTCATCACCGGCAGCGAAAAAGCCTTTGCCGCCGGTGCCGACATCACCGCCATGGCCAAGTTCAGCTTTGCCGATGCCTACAAGGGCGGCTTCATCACCCGCAACTGGGAGACCATTCGCAGCGTGCGCAAACCGGTCATTGCAGCGGTCAGCGGTTTCGCATTGGGCGGCGGCTGCGAGCTGGCGATGATGTGCGACTTCATCATCGCATCCGATACGGCCAAGTTCGGCCAACCCGAGATCAAGCTGGGCATCATCCCCGGCGCTGGCGGCACGCAGCGCCTGCCCCGCGCGGTCGGCAAGTCCAAGGCCATGGACCTGGCCCTGACCGGCCGCATGATGGACGCCACTGAGGCCGAGCACGCCGGTCTGGTCAGCCGCGTCGTGCCGCTGGACAAGCTGATGGAAGAAACCCTGGGCGCCGCGCTGCAGATTTGCAGCTTTTCGCAGATTGCGACGATGGCGGCCAAGGAAGCGGTGAACCGCTCGTTTGAAGGCACGCTGGCTGACGGCATCGTATTCGAGCGCCGTTTGTTCCACGCCCTCTTTGCCACCGACGACCAGAAGGAAGGCATGGACGCCTTTGTCAACAAGCGCCCCCCTCGCTTTACCCACTCATAATTCTTGGTCTATAATTCTGGGCTCGGTCGTATAGCTCAGTTGGTTAGAGCGCAGCATTCATAATGCTGATGTCGGTGGTTCAAATCCACCTACGACCACCA
>JANXVI010000429.1 GCA_025351745.1 Rhodoferax sp. | reverse complement strand
GGCCCGCATGCTGGTGGTCGGGGTGCCACGGGCCGCGCGTCAGCTCGGTAGATTGGTAGTGCCCGGCCACGTGGGGCGCGGCGTAGGCAAACGTGGGTGTTTCGGTCGTGTGCAAGCGTCTTACTCCACGCGCACTGCAATACCTTGCAATCCGTCAATGCCACCTTCCAAGGTGTCGCCCCCCACCACGGCACCCACACCTTCGGGTGTGCCGGTGAAGATGAGGTCGCCCGGTTGCAAGGTCCACGCGGCAGACAACTGCTCAATCGTCTCGGCCACGTTCCAGATCAGTTTGGAAACCGTGCTGCGCTGGCGGTCTTGGCCGTTGACCCGCAGGTGGATGGTCGCCGTGGCGATATCGGGCACCAGCGCCGCAGGTGTAATGGCCCCAACCGGAGCGGAATGGTCAAAGCCTTTGCCAATGCACCACGGTCGGCCCTGTTTCTTCATGTCGTTTTGCAGGTCCCGCCGCGTCATGTCCAGGCCCACGGCGTAGCCGAAGATATGCCTGGTTGCGTCTGATGCCTTTATGTTCGCGCCACCCACTCCAATGGCTACTACCAGTTCAATCTCGTGGTGCAGGTTTTGGGTCAATGGGGGGTAGGGCATGGCGACGGTCTGGCCGGGCACTGCCAGCAACACGGCATCTGCTGGCTTCATAAAAAAAAACGGTGCCTCGCGCCCGCTATGGCCCATTTCTTGTGCATGTTCGGCATAGTTGCGGCCCACGCAGTAGATGCGGTGCACGGGAAACAGCTCGCCGCGGCCGACAACAGGCAGGTCGACGGTGGCGGCAGGAGCAAAAACATAGGGCATAGCGTTTGGTCAGGGTTGCAAGTGTTAACGGTGGAAAACGGGGCGTCTGCGGGAGGGCGAACGGATCAGGCTGACTGGGTCACCCATTCAAAGTGCTCCACCGTCGGAGGGCCTGCGAAAAAGGGCCCCACGATCGCCCGCCATTGGTTGAACGCGTCGGACTGGCGAAAACCCACGGTGTGGTCTTCCAGCGTATCCCAAGTGATTTGCAGCACATACCGTTCGGCGCTCTCGATGCCGCGGTTGACACAGAAGCTCTTGACCCCTTTGACCTTGCCGATGACTGTGGACAGGCCGCGCTGAATGGCCTCTTCGAAGGCGGCGCTCTGGCCGGGATGAATGTGGATGTCGGCGATTTCGAGAATCATGTGTGGGCCTCGGGGCAGAGTATGGTTAAGGTCTGGGGGTCAATGGTAACGGCCTTGGTTTATCCTTGTTTGTATGACACATTCGACCCTTGACTCTGGGGATTGGCTGGTTCCCGTCTGGCCGGCGCCAAAACATGTGCAGGCCCTTTGCACTACGCGTAGCGGCGGCGTGTCCCTGCCGCCCTTCGACAGCCTGAACCTGGGCGCGCATGTGGGCGATGGTGCGAGTGCGGTGGCGACCAACCGTGACCGCCTGCAACAGGCCTTGGGTGCCCGGCCGGTGTTTCTGAGCCAGGTGCATGGCACGCACATGGTGGAATTGGGATGCGACACGCCCGACGGTGGATCGGCAGATGGCGTTTACACCCGCGCGCGCGGTCTCGCGTGCACCATCATGATGGCGGACTGTCTGCCCGTGTTGTTGTGCGATGCGCGGGGCCTACAGGTGGCGGCAGTGCATGCGGGCTGGCGTGGGCTTGCCGGCACGGGTGGAACCGGTGTTCTGGAACAAGTGCTAAAGCAATTTAAGCCGTTAGCCCTCGTGGATAATAATGATGCAGCTCCTGATTTAATAGCATGGCTGGGTCCTTGCATTGGCCCCATGGCTTTCGAAGTAGGCGCCGACGTGCGAGAAGCTTTCACGCATGAAAACCCGCGGGCTGAGGCTTGCTTCGTGCCACAACCTTCGGGAAAATGGCTGGCGAATTTGCCGGCCCTGGCGCGCCAACGATTGGCCGCGTCGGGCGTGACCCGGGTGTTCGGCAACGATGGCAGCGCACCGTGGTGCACGGTGGGCAATCCATTACGGTTCTTTTCCCACCGCCGGGACGGCGTCAGTGGGCGCATGGCCGCCTGCATCTGGCGGGAGTGACGCAGATTGCAGTGGGGATGCCTGCAGCTGGGCAGCTTGCATTTCGGCCGCTTCCCGGATACGGATTTTGCGCTTGCGACCCGGCGCACCCATGAAATACAGGATTAGCCCCACCGGAAGCAATCCGTAAAGAACGAAAGTCACAATGGCACCCAATACAGTGCCATTGGAGTTGGTGGCTTCGGCCACCGCCATCATGACGGCGACATACAACCACGCGATGGGAATGATGTACATAGGCTCACTGCGTATTTACCACATGTCAGGGAATCGAAGGGCGTATGCTGAGATACTACGACCTGCTGCTCAAGAACAAATGAAATGAAGGTGACAGTGTGACGCAAAACGCCCCCGAATTTTGGACCCAGGCCGCCCAGCAGTTTCAGCAG
>JANXVI010000422.1 GCA_025351745.1 Rhodoferax sp. | reverse complement strand
GCACTGCGCGACTTCGTGGGCATCGACCTGTCGCGTGAATCGGTGCCCGATGCCACCACGGTGCTCAAGTGCTGGCGCTTGCTGCTGGACAACGACCTCACCAAGGCGCTGTTCGACGAAATCAACGCGCACCTTGCCTACCAGGAACTTCTGATGCGTGCCGGCACCATAGTGGACGCGACCATCATCGCGGCTCCAAGCTCGACCAAGAACGCAGACAACACGCGCGACCCGGAAATGCATTAGACCAAGAAGGGCAATCAATGGCACTTCGGGATGAAGGCGCATCGGGGTTGACGCGCAGTCGGGGCTGGTGCATACATTGGTGGGGACAGCGGCCAATGTGAGTGACCTCAATGTCGTCGGTGTGTTGCGCAGGAGCCCAATCCATCGCCTGCGCGCCACCACGGGTTCGACAACGCGAGCAGCGTGACGATCTGCGCCGTAATCTTCGCTAGTGGGCCCTGTGCGTCACGTACCATCAGCGAGGCATCGAACGAGGAAAGGACAGTCGCGACATGATCGTGCTCCGGTCGCTCGGGCGGAACTGCCCAGAACCGTGGGAAGCGCGGCGCAGCGCAGCAAGTCAGGGGTCAACGACGGCCGCCAGAATGCAAGGGCGCGCCGCCCTCGACGGCGAGAACGCCGTGATACGGTGAAGGGAACAGCAAGACCGCCCACATCCCGCCCACTGCACGCATCTGTCTTTGGGCAAGCGCAGCGCGACCGTCAAGGGGCGAAGGCGTCAGCGATGGAAGCCCGCGTGGGGCGAAACTCGCGTAGCGAGTCTCGATGCGCACCACGAGAGCACGGCCGACCGATCTATCGGCCGGAGACGATACCACTCGTTTGCCGACTAAGCCGCAGCCAGAAGGCGATCACCGGAGTGCAACACCTTTACCAGAGAAGCCAGATGCTCCAACTTGGTGTCTCGAATCCCGTTGGCATGCAGGCTGTCGTGGGTTCTGTAAAGATAGTCGGCCGAGCTGCCCAGCCCGCCAGATGCTGTCGCCAGTCGATGCACCACAGTATCCTCATCGAGGTCGCCCGCATACTGCGGATTGTCGGCATCAATGGTGAAGGCGATACCCCAGCCGAAAGACTCACCATTGAGGCCGGTCAACTCGACCCATCGGGGCACATAGGCACCGCACACCATTTCGCGGCGCCACAGCAAACGCAGTTCGCTTTCGACATTATCCTCTGCAAGCCTGTACGCGGCTCCTTGGCAAGACCCACCCCGATCTAGCGCCAGCATCAGCCCGGGCGTATCGGCCGTAGCGCGCAGCGCGGTGATGGACAGGCAAAACGATCGATGCCAGCCATCGATCCTCGCCACACGCCGCTCCACGGAATTGATTGCCGAATTCCAGATCAGCGAGCCATAGCCGAACACCCACACATCACCTGGTGGACGAATGGTCAACGTGTCTCGAAGCGAAGCAATACGGTCAGCCTCGGTTAGCAGTATCAGGCCGGGCGCATCGATGGCAGCGAGCGCATCGATGTTGCCCTTCTCAAGAAGTTGCCGGGTCAGTGCGGGCGATGAATTCTGTACTTCTCTGCGCGCTACTCTTTGCAGCGAAATAATGCTGGCGGTCATGATTTCCTCGGGATTTTGGTGGCCATGCGCGTCAATCTGGCCTGCGCTTGTGTGCCACTTTGCCGACGAGACCTCTTCCGCGAACTCCGATTCTTGCGATAAAGAGCGAATGTGTTTTTTGCGACTCACGCCGCACACCTCGGCGGAGCAATTGAAACCGGAGAGGCTTGAATATTTCGTGCGCAAGATACAGAGAGCGTCATAAAGGTCGTGTCACTACTCTTCACTCCAAGCGAGACATGGAACGTCTCATTTCCATGAGTCCGGTATGTTGAAACGCCCCGTATTTTGAGGAGGCTCAAATCTCTGAGAGGATTGAGCCATGAAGAAGTTAAACAAGTTTTCACCTGAGGTCCGCGAGCGTGCCGTGAGGATGGTGCAGGAGCATAGAGGCGAGTACCCTTCGCTGTGGGCTGCCATCGAGTCGATAGCTCCCAAGATCGGTTGCGTTCCGCAGACTCTCAACGAATGGGTTAAACGCGCGGAGATTGACGCCGGCGCCAGGCCCGGCGTCACGACGAACGACGTTGAGCGACTCAAAGAACTCGAACGCGAGAACAAAGAGCTGCGTCGTGCCAACGAGATATTGAAACTGGCCAGTGCGTTTTTCGCCCAGGCGGAGCTCGACCGCCGTCTGAAGTCCTGAAGGGCTTCACCGATCATCACCGAAAGGCTTACGGGGTCGAGTCGATCTGCAAGGTGTTGCAGATCGCCCCGTCGGGCTACTGGCGCCACGCGGCTCAGCGACGTAACCCCGCCCTTCGATGTCAGCGTGCGCAGCGTGACGTGGCGTTGGCACCGCACATCGAGCGCGTGTGGCAAAGCAACATGCAGGTCTATGGCGCCGACAAGGTCTGGAAGCAGCTCAACCGGGAGGGCATCTGCATTGCCCGCTGCACGGTGGAGCGGCTCATGCGCCACCTGGGCCTGCGCGGTGTGCGCCGCGGCAAGGTGGTGCGCACCACCATCAACGATGGAAAGGCGGTATGCCCGCTGGACCGGGTCAACCGGGTCTTCAAGGCCGATCGACCCAACCAACTATGGGTGTCAGACTTCACGTACGTTTCAACCTGGCAGGGCTGGCAGTACGTGGCCTTCGTGATTGACGTTTATGCCCGCCGGATCGTGGGCTGGCGCCAAAGCAGTTCCATGAGAACAGACTTCGTGCTCGATGCGCTGGAGCAAGCCTTGTACGACCGCCAACCCGAGCGCACCGACGCACTGATTCACCATAGCGACAGGGGTTCGCAATACGTGTCGATTCGATACAGCGAACGCCTGGCCGAGGCCGGCATTGAGCCTTCAGTAGGCAGCCGAGGTGACAGCTACGATAACGCTCTGGCTGAAACCATCAACGGCCTGTACAAGGCCGAATTGATTCACCGGCGGGCGCCCTGGAAGACAAAGGAATCGCTGGAACTTGCAACACTCGAATGGGTGTCCTGGTTTAACCACCATAGACTGCTGGAGCCCATCGG
>JANXVI010000413.1 GCA_025351745.1 Rhodoferax sp. | reverse complement strand
CAGCGGCGTATCAAAGAAGGCTTCTTCCATACCCGGATCGGACAGCGTAAACCACTGCTGCATGAAGTGAACCCGCAGCATGGTTTGCAGAGAAAATGGTGGCCGCCCGGTCTTGCCTTCTGGGTAATACGGCGAAATGAGTTCGACCAACTCGGCCCACGGAACCACCCGCTCCATCTCATACAAGAACACTTGCTTGCGCGTTTTTTTAACGTTCAGATCGAGTTTCAAACTGGCTTGCTTCATGGGCTGTATTTTCTCAGACCGGGCTTACTTCAAGCACACAATCAGCGGAGTTATGCAGAGTTTCCTTAAAGCCTTCTGTTAGGGCGATGCTGATTCTGTGCTGGCTGAAGTTCAACAGTCCTTCTTCGAGGCGCCCGAGAATTTTGGCAAGTGAAAGGGCAACTGACACATTAGATTGAACCGTGTCCTGGTCAACGTGAATCGCCGGGGCGATTCAACGTCTACGAGATGAGGCCATCAGCAATTCACCAAATCGGCAAACACGTAAAAAGGGGCACCGAGTTTCTTCGGCACCCCCTCAAACCGACCAACAGTTTGAAATCGATTTACTTGGTCGCAGTTTCCGCTGGCTTTGCAGCAGCCTTCTTCGCATGGGTCTTCTTTGTCTTCTTAGCTGCAGGCTTTGCCGCCTTACCAGTGTCAGCTGGAGTGGCAGCAGGAGCAGTTGGTGCTGCTACGGCAGGAGCAGTCACAGCAACAGTAGTTGTAGTTGCTGGGGCGGTCTTCGCAGCGGCAACAGGAGCTTGTGCAAATGAAACTGCGGCAATGCCGGACAACACGGTTGCGGCGATCAGGGTCTTGATATTCAACATGGTTTAACTCTCACTTAGTAACGACAGCCGCATAAGCTCCGACCATCTAAAGCGACCCAACTTGTCGTCAGGCTTGCTACTACAACGCGATGATTTCTCTGACCGTTGACGTCATCAAAATTATTTGTTGTCTGTCCACCACCGAGCGAATTCCAACAAGCTGCCGTGGGTCGAAGTAACGGCTGTCAGTCGCTCGCCAACGTTAGGAGAGCCATTCCTCTCACGCAAGATCAACGCCAAATGAATGCCTGGCTGAATGCCCACCATGTAGGGCAAGTAGTCATCAACAAACGCTACCGGCCTCAACTGCCGCAATGCTTCAGCCTTCGGACTACCTGTTGACGAAGCAGGACCGGTTGCGATCACTCTCTCAATCGGAAAGCCCAGTTTGTTTAGATTGCTTTGGCGGGCCGCAGAGAATCTTTCTTCCAGTGCAGAGACACACACAAGCGTGTAACCTGCCGCACGCAAGGAATGACAAGCCTCCAACGCGCCTGACATTGCGGGAATGCTTTCCCAAAAACTTATGCCAAACGCAGTCCGAAACTGATGCAGTCGATCACCCTCCAAGCGCTCGATATCCCAACGATCCAATGCCCAGTAGGCATTCGGATCTTTCTCCTTGGGATAGAAACCGAACGCGCGCTCCCACGCGCTGGCGTAGGCCAAGTTGTAGTCCAACAGGACTCCATCACCGTCCAGTGCAATAGTCTTCGTATGCATTGATTATTCCTTTCATTTCCACTCACTCTATATGTTCCAGCGTCTGCCGGAGACTACGTCCCCTGCAGAGATTGCGGTGCCATCGCGCACATCGTCCTCAATCGACCCTGTGCGCAACGACTATCCGTCCGTCAAACTCTATGTGGCTCTGGGAATCAAAGTCCACTTCATAGGAATTTGACGCGCAACTGCTTCATGATCCAATCGAACTCAACGCTACCGAGCTCCCACCCCTTGCGCCGAATGCCGACATCAACTTGGCCCAGCAAGTCGACTATCCCGAGGTCTGGTTTTTCGACGCGCTTTTTTTCAACGTACACAATCAGTTGGCCTACCATGTCGTCGCACATCAGGTACCGCTCGATCCGCTCGTCCTCGGTAAGACCAACAACATATTTTCCGTCCACCAAGCGCGCCGCAAACTTGGGTTGAGAGCCACTCAACGATGCCGGGAATGGATCCCGCGGAAAGTCGTCGGGAACGGCTATCGCCCCAGTTGGTTGGTCGGGAACGTTGGATTCGTTTTGTTCGCTCATAGTGTTTCCTTGTATAGCTGTGGGTTCAGTTCAGTTCAGATCCAAAGTCAGTCCTCGTGAACGAGGTCTTCGCACAGGTCGCTGTTTTGATCGCACAGTGCATAGGCCCAGGTTCCCTTCCGGGTTTCGACGTGGACGCCCTTGCGCAACTTCGTGATGCCATGCACGATGAAGCTGCGCTGTTCGGTGTCAATCTGCGTATCAATGCCAAGATTCCCGACGTAGAGGATGCTCTGCACGGTGCCTTGTGCAACCGGCGCAGTGGGATCGTTCCAGTGGCGCACCAACCAAATGCAACTCGGCGTGCCCATCATGGCGGCGAACAACCCCATCACCATCAAGACGAAGACCATGTCATTGGCGACCGATGATTTCCTGCGTCTAGGGTATGACGCGTAGCCCCCCTCCTCTCCATCCATCTGGCTATCGTCCTCTTCATACTGCGACGCGTCTGCGTCTGCGTTTGCATGTGCGTGTTCGCCATCTGATGGGTGACTGGTTGGTTTTGCGATGCCGTTCGTTTTCTGAATTGGGTTTGTCATGGATTGTTCCGGTCTATTGGGTGTGGGTTGGATGCGCAAAGTTGGTGTCTATGGGCTTGAATAGAGACTTGTCACAGGATTGGTGTGCAGTGCTGTTTCGCATCACACAGGTAGCGTCGGCCATTGGCCCTGGTTTGCAGCACCAGGTCCTCTGCCTTGTAGAGACTGATCCCATCTGCCACCCCATAGAAGCCGAGAGTTGTTTCCACCAGGCTGCGGGTCAGCAGTCCGCTGGATAGCGTGACGTCCAAAGCTCTGCCAGCATCCTGTGTCGCACGCACAGTCTGGTCGCCGCCCTGATCCGACAGCAAGATGTACACAGCGGTCACCGACAACAACACCATGGACACCGCAACCAAAACCGCCAAGGCCAGCAAGACCATCTTGTGGATGCAGAACAGAATACGGTCCAGTTGACCCTTGGGTGATACCGTGTTGCGTTCACTTTCCATACGACCTCCGGACCGTGCGCTTCGGTGGTTCCTCTTGCGGTTTCATCGACTTGGCCGACGTTCCTGGCTGTGCTGCTTTGGCTTTGGCTTTGGCTTTGGCTTTGGCTTTGGTTGTAGCCTTAGCTTGTTGGGCCTTTGCTGCAGGAGCCTTGACCAAGCTGCCCGTGATGTCACGAAGGACCAAGCCCCCGCCCAGATTGGCGCCGGGTTGTTCCATCTCCATGACCCGGATGGGTAAATGGAGGTAGGACACGATGCCGGCCTCACGGACGATCACCAGAACTTCCTGGGCCTCAAGCTCCAGTGCATTGTTCCGCCAGTGCCGAGCTCCGAGGACCGGGCGCAACCCGGCGGGCACCATCAGTAGAGCGGCACCAACGAAGTCGTGCACAACAGCAGGACTGGGTGGACCCATTGGCTGGTCTTCAGATAGGCCGGGCACAGTTTGACCAGTCTCTCTGGTGCCTGTGTTCGTCCCCAGTTGGCTACCGGACGCTAGCGTGGCCGCAACCCGGGCTGGTGCGACCGTAGGGGACGCGGAAGATGTCTTCTTGGTATTCATGTTGCAAGCTTTCTGATGATTTGGAAGAGGCCGTCCCCTGCCTTGGGGCTCTGAATGCATGGGAGCGGTGGTACTCATAGGCATATCAATGCGGCATCCATGCCCGCTTCGCTATCGGGCTCTGCATCGGGCTCTGCGTCACTTTGGTAGAAACCGATGGTCTGCGCGCCCTTGGTTTTGAGGCGCAGTTCCTCGCGCAACAAGCCCAGGAGTACCCGCGCTCTATCGCCTTCTTCCACGATGGGCGCAAAGGCCAGGCGCCGCTGCACACAGGCAAAGTCTCCCGGGGTTAGCCCCCTTAGACGGGATGCGGCCGCTAGATTTGCATCACCGGGTATTGCTTCGATGGCCTCGCACAACTTGCAGAAGCCCATGCGCAGTTGCTCGGGGTTCAAGACATCAAACCGGATCTTGGCGTCCATGCGCCTCAGCACAGCGGAGTCCAACGCATCCAAGCGGTTGGTCGCCAGCACCACGATGCCATCAAAGTCACTCAGCTGTTCCAGCAACTCGTTGACCTGGGTGACCTCCCAGTTGCGAACCGCATGCTCCCGGCTGGCCAGCAGACTGTCGGCCTCGTCGATGAACAGAACGGCATCGTTGCTGACAGCTGATTCAAAGGCTTGGTTGATGCGCTGCTCTGTTTCCCCCACCCAGGGCGAGAGCAGGTCGGATGCACGCTTTTCCATTAAGGGCTTGTCCAGCAACTTGGCCAAGGCATGGGCATAGGCGGTTTTACCGGTGCCGGGTTCGCCATACAGGAGCACACGTGCCGAGCCACAGCGACCCATACCGGCTGCGATGGCCAACAGGTCCTCACTGGCTTGGACGGAACTGGCATCCCATTGCGTCCTGGATGCAGGACGTTTCAGTCGACTGGTGTGCTTACCCGGCAGACGGCTGCACAACCAGTGCCGGCAGTGCTCCCAGTCCATAGCTTGCCCCGCTACCTGTGCGCGCTCGACCACCACCGCAAGCCTATCGACCAGGGCTGGCGTCAAAGTGGCGATGTCGGCCCAGCGCGCCAGCTCCACTGCATCAGCAGTCTGTCCCAGTCGCCGCTGCAACATTGCCAGTCGCACCGAGCGTGGCATGCCTTCGAAGGCAATTACCGTATCGAAGCGCCGTAATACTGCGGGGTCGAGGATGTCCGGATGGTTCATGATCCAGATCACCGGGATGCGGCTGTCCTCGATCAAGCGGTTCAGGCTGGCGCGGTGGTTGGCCATGGTCACCGCTGCGGGGTCCCCGCCGCTGGACGTTGCGTCTCCTGCCGCCCGGAACACGTCGTCGGCTTCGTCAAAGACGATGACGCCGCCCGCCGTGTTGCGCAGCATGTTCATCGTCAGACGCAAGTGGCTGAGCCGGTCTTCCCCGCTGAGGGCCGTCCCTTCTTCATCGAGCACCACCAACTCCATAGCGTTCACGGTCGCGGTGACACCGAACTCCGTCAGCACGGCCCTCACCCATTCCGTTTTACCCAGACCGGGTGACCCGCTTACCAGCAAGTGGGTACCGCGACTGACCGTCGGTTGCAGCGCACCGGCCAACCAGGCGCGGGCCAACTGGGTGTCTTTCTGCATGTGGAGGAAGTCCTGCGTGCCCAGCGCAGGTCGTACCAGCGGCACCACCAGTTGGGACAACATCAATCTGGGGTGGCCTTCATGCACAGGAATGCGCTGCCCCAGACCGCGCGGGACTTTCAGCAACCGCTCCAAGGTGTTGTCACCGTGGGGGTTTACCGAAAGCAGTCCACAGCGCAGCAACCGGCTGTCGCGCTGCAGAGCCGGTGTCACCTCCTGGAGCGATCGGTTCAGGATTCCGCTGAATGCTTGGGGCAGCTCTCCGAGACCGATTTCACCCCAAGTGGCAACCGCCACGCGCAGGGGTCGAAACGCACGCATGGCGGCTGCAAATTCAAAGATCTCGGTCTCTATCGCATCCAGACCGGCACTGGATGCCAACCACTGGATAGTGCGCAGCATGGCGCAGTCTTCGACCGGCAGTTGAAGGCAGCCGTCCTGGATCAGGGACTCCGTCGTCTCGAACACATTCTGCAAGGCCTGCTGCACGTCTTGCACCCTGCCAGCAGGGTCCGCAAGTAATGGAACGTTAAGGAGATCCGCCAAGACACCCAGGCGTGGGCTGCCCGGCTCGCAGTAGATGGGCATGCCGCCGGCACCCCGCAGGATGCGCAGAATCCAACACACCAAGCGACCGCGGTAGGCCAGGCGCGCCGGTGGCGCGTCAAGGCCCGTCCAGGACTCCCGTACTCGGGAGCGGGGGCGGCTAAGGAAATCGTCGTCCGAAGTTATGAGCGTTGACATGGTGGTTCCTTTATTGCGGCATGGCCATATAGACCTGGTTTTCTATTCGAAGCAGGTAGATGGCCTGCGGGGTTTCGATGTGGACTGAGGTGATCAGGCGTGCGTCTTTGTCACCGCCGTTGGTGCCTGCGGTGCTGCCTGATGGTTTGCCAACGTCGCCGAAGTTGACGCCGCCATTCAGACTGGCAATGGCCTGACGACCCAGGATGGCAACCAGCTCTGGCGGGACACCCACGATTTGCATACCTTGGGTGAAGAATGCGTGCAAGGGCTTGCCTTGGCGTGGGCCCACACGCTGGCCAGCTTTCTGGCCTGCTTCCTTGCCAGTGTTCTGGGCGGATTTCGCCGTGTCGTGTTGAAACCGAACGTCATGAATGTCTTTGAGTGCCGTGCTGGAGTTGGCGAACTTGAAGAAGAAATGGGGTTTCATAGGTGTCCTGGAGAGGGGGTCAGGGTTGTGGCAAGGGGGTGGTGCAGGAGTACGCACAGCTCAATGCTGGCTGCGCGTTTGCGTCGATGGCATGCGGTTGCGCAGGTCCAGCACGGCCATCGCCACCCTCTGTTGCAGGCACTGCACCGTCACACCGAGCATGTCGTCCTGGTTACCCCAGCCCAGGCAATTGCGTAGATCTGTGGCCAGTGCTTCGTCCGTGGTTGCAAGCTTGCGCAGTGCATCGCGCACGACCGAGCGGATCACATCGCCGGATGAGTACGGCTCCTTCACTGTTTGTCCCAACAGGATTTCGATGCCGGCAACCAGAATGGCAACGTAGAGGGTGTCCCGTGTGCGGGGGCCAGCCAGCGTCCTCTTGCTGCCAGTTTCTGCAACTGCACGCAGGCGGTCTATGGGGAGACGCTGAAAGCGGGGACTGTCATTGCGCAGCATGGTTAGCACGCGGTTCACATCGCGCTCGGCCATCACACTGCGGATGAAGGCGCGCAGGTTGCTGTCGGCGACCAACCGGACGGCCCGGCGAATCAAGGTTTGGGGATCGGTGCCGAAGGTGACCTCCAGCACTTGCTCCACGGTCTTGACTGCTGGATTGCCTTGCAGCTTGGCGTCAACGAACTCGCCCTGGGCCTTGAGCGCGATCTTGCCTACGCCCTCACCTTTTCGCCGCAGCATGGGAGTGGCAAACCGTTGAGGAGACAGCAATGCCAACTGGTTCAGGCTGACGGCGCTGCTGGTTGTCGTTGAGGTGTTGGCAGATGAATTGGTCATGGTCATGTCCGGTTTCTTTAAAGGTGTTCAAAAGTTTTAGGCAAAGCTCTCCCCTGATCCGATACGCGTCGGATTTGGAAAAGCTAGGGTTGGCAGAAGCTGTGGGGCTTAGCTCAGATGCATGGGTGGATGCGCGTGCACCCAGGCCTGCAGGGCTGACACCCTAAGCACGGGGGGCGGCTGCGCGTCGGCGACGGAGCCCACTCCGGCTTGACCCCCGCTTTCATTTGCGCGGGGTTTGACCACTGCATTTGCAGAAACATAGCTGGGGTGGTGCATGCCGCGCAGCTTGGGTACCGGTTGCGGCGCTGCCTCTTGGACAGGTACAAATAAGCTGCGCGTGCCGCCGTCCACTTTCTGCTCGATCAACGGCCCCTGTGACATCTGGCTGGCCAACAAACGCTCCATGGCCGATCCGTCCTGGCGGGTCAGGTTGGGGACGTAGCGGCTGTAGACACGGAACAGCATCTCGGTGCTGGTATGCCCCAACTGCCGGGCGATCCATTCAGGCGCCTCGCCGGATGCCAACCATAACGTTGCTGCGGTATGGCGCATCTGGTACGGGCGTCGTTCGGTCAATCCCAAATGGCGCAGCAACGGATACCAGACCCGGTCAGAAAAGTTCTTGTTGTCTAGCGGTTGCCCTGTCAGATTGCAGAACACGTACTCCGACTTCTTGCCAGTGGCTTCGAACTGCGACTTCAGCGCGTCAAAGACCGGCTGACTCATCTGGATGTCACGCTGGCTGCCGTCGGTCTTGGTGTATTCATCTTCACCCAGAACAAAGGTCTCGCGGACGCGGATGATGCGCAGGTCAAAGTCCAAGTACTTCCACTTGAGGCCATGGACTTCGCCGGTACGCATGCCAGTCAGGAAGCGCGTGGTGAAGTAGTTCTTGTAGTCGGCGCGTCCGGTTGCAATGATGCGTTGAACGTCAACCAGGTTGAACGGATCCACATCGGTCTTGCGCTGGCGCAGCTTCCTGATGTTCGTCATCGGTGACGTAAACTCAAATCGGTCGGCGGCTTCGTTCAGGATCTGGCGTAGCAGACCCATGATTTCATTGATCCGCTTGGGTGAGAGTCCAATTTGCTCTCCGCGACCTTTAACTTTGGCGAGTGTGGCGCGGAATTCAAGAACATCAGACTTGGTGATGCTGCCGACCACCTTGACCCCGAAGTGGGGGATCAGGCGACCGTTCAGCGTGGACAGCAAGGACTTGATATGGCTGCGACGCCATTCGATGCTGCGCTCGTCTACCCATTGCGTGGCGAAGTCTTTGAACAGGGGGCCAACTCCAACACTCACCGCTTCCAGCTTGCCGTTGGCGAATTGATCACTAGCCAAGGCTGTCGCAGTAGGCGTTGCGCCGCTTTCAATTGCCTTGGCCAGACGCTTGATTGCCTTGCTGTTAGGGAAGTAGTTGGCGTAGACGAAGGTTCCTGCGGCGATCTCGGCTTCGATCTTGGTTAGGACTTTTTCGAGTTTTTTTCGGTTGGCAGGTGAGTCATCAAGGGCAGAATATTCCCGGAATCGTCCGTCTTGGTAGCGGAAGTCCATGAACAAATTTCCAGTCGTGTCCGACAAACGAATCCTACCCATGGAGAACTCTCCCGTTCGCCATCGGGATTCCGGACATCATTGAAGCCTTGGTGTTTGACATCGCAACCATATCCCGCTGAATGGCTTGCCATACATAGAGGATCTTTCGCCCTCCAAACGGCCGGAAGTAATGCACCCCCTCGAGCAAGACGCTGTCCTTCAACCGTTCGCGAATGGTGCGGACGTCATACTTTATGCGCAGAGATAGCTCGTCAGTGGTTAGAAGCTCGCTGTCCATTTTTATCCTTTCGTGTATGCCTGCTTTATTGCTAGACAACTTTATTGTATGTCTAGTTGTATGCTTGTCAAGTTGTCTAGCAATATATTTATGTGACTCGCTACAATGGCTTCTAACTTGAGCACAGAATGAGCCGCAATCAATTGAACATTAGGGTGAGCGACGAGTTGGAAGAACTCATCGACAAGAAGAGGATTGAACTTGCTTCAACCTTGAAAATCATTCCTACTCGGTCTGACGTCGTCCGATATGCCTTGGAACAGTACCTGGGAAAATCTCTGCTCGATACGGACGCTGATCGACGGAGTACCGTAAGTAAAAAGAAGCTTACGAACTAGTTGGCCAATTAGCGGAGTGACCCTAGTCTTCAAATACTCAGCACAACGTCTGGTTCCATAATAGGAACATGGAGCCTCTTGCTCAAGCTCACGCCATGCGCGATTGGCCGCAGCTCGTTAGCGACCGCTGAGTCATATCGGATGCCCTGCTTGAGACCAAAGGGGGACAACGCCCAACGCCCGCCAATTGAGAGACCAATCCACTTATTGAGGCTGCTTCTCCAGTGCATCCCGTGGGCTACCCCAATGCCGTTGCGCTTCAGTTAGCTCACTGCGACCAGATAGCTGGTGGCCTTGCACCCCCAAGAGTTCGCCCATGCTGGTCACAAAAAAGGCCAAACCGCAGTGTGGCTTTGACTATGATCCAAAGTGGTTTAGTTGGCAATACTACTACTCCCACAGAGCCTTTTCTGCCTTGGCGCGCCATTCGTCAGGTGGGACCTTCGTATTAGTAGCACCTTTGCGGGCATAGAAAATGGATTCGGTACCGATTGAGACCGGGGTTTGGGATGGTGCGACATGCAACATCGCGACCAACTTGCCCTCCAGGTCAGCAAGCGCAGTCGTGACAGCAACCGTTCCGCGCAAGCTGTCATTCACGCGCGTCCGTAGTTCCCCAAGGTAACTCCGTGCACTGCTCTCGTCAGGGGCCTTTTTTGTTGACTTCGCCAGTTCAACGTTGATGCCGACCACATCAGAATTGTCGTCCACTCCGATGTATAGGGTGCCGCCAGACGTGTTCGCAAAAGCTGCGACCGTCTGCAGCACTTGCATCAGTTTGGAGTTCTCCTTGAGCTGACCCTTAATGTCCACCCATGCCTTGAATTCGACGTCAACAGATTCTCCCTTGGCTATTGCGTCTTTGACCTGAGAAACTATCTCGATAAGCTGCGACCTTTCCCCCAAGAAACGGCAGTGTTCTGGGCCGAGGCCAACCTGCTCTTGATGATGCTCATAGACGCGGCCTGAGTCCCCAACAACGAAGAGCTCCAGACGGTGTGCGTCAGAGGAAATTTGCAAAACCGTGCGCCCACCAGTCACCGGAGCTGCCAGCTGCTTGATGCCTCCGAGAGTCCAGTAGGCTCCAATCACCTGCATGTTCTCGGACCCCGTGGCTGTACCAGCGACCTGCAGTTTCAACGTTTCAGTCTCCCAGCTAAAGTCGTCAATGAAGCCTCGAGTCTCAGGCAGTAGGAGCACGACCTTGCCATTGTTACTATCAGATGAGCCATGGTGGGTGCGCAGACCAAGCCAGTCCTTGTTCGCTTCATACTGGTCCGGATAGTACGGGG
The DNA here is from genome assembly GCA_025351745.1 of Rhodoferax sp. GTDB lineage: Bacteria > Pseudomonadota > Gammaproteobacteria > Burkholderiales > Burkholderiaceae_C > Allorhodoferax. The sequence goes on along the minus strand of JANXVI010000413.1, from coordinate 15,856 downwards.
CGCCGGTACGCAATAGGCGCTCAAGTGGCATCGGATTGTTGGTCTTCGGGCTGAAGGTGTAGACGGTTCCAGCCTGCTCCATCCAGTAATTGCGCACCCCAACTTCGACGATTTCTGCTTGGGAATGTGAGTCAAATTGTACTGACCACTCTGCGATTGCGAGGTCCGGCAGTGCAAGGCCTTCAACGAAGCTTATGCACTGAGAGGATTCCAAAACATCGCGAAAAAGCACTGCATCCTTGTACTCGTACGTGACATCTTTAGGGGCTTCTGCACCCTTCTGTACCGGCCGGAGGACGCATCCAAGAATCCTCCACCAGCCTGAGCTTTGCTCTCGGGCAATTACGACACTGCGAGTGAATATAGATCGCTCAGCATGCTCCAGCCGCTGTCGCAGCTCTCGGGGAAATTGTTCGGATGAGTGGAATCTAATCATGGTGCTCCTGTGTTTCGGAAGGCGTGAATTGTGCTGAGAAGTCGAGAACGAGGTTAGACGTCTTCACCTCTCGACGCGGACAGAGCGGAAGACCTCACTAAGCTGCACAGCGGCCGCGCGCCTATCGCCCATGTCCACTAGACGGTCGAGTGCTCTCAAGAGCTTCTGTGCCATTGCCAAAGGTATGGGTTGCTGCAGCTCGCTGAAGCGCTGAATTAGCCCCGATAGCCGCGCCGGCAATTGCGTGCCGCGCCATCCCGGCGGGGTTCCCTCTCCGACCAAGAGGTGCTCAATGTTGTCGACGAAGTGTTGAACTGGGTAGTGCTCGAGGCTACTTTCGCAAAGGTCCATCCAGGCGCGAGCGACGAAAGTGACAGACCCGTGCGCGCGCAATATTGGCTCGAAGACTGGAATCACAACTCCAACTTCGGTCCAGTTTCGGTTCGCAAAGCGAACTGCCCCGCCTGCGTACCCGAAGTCTGAAAAAAACAGGTGCTTGACTATGTCGACGAAGCCCTGCTCCGAGAGCCCGCCATGACCCGCGTGGCGCCAGGCTCCATAAGCCAGAACGCGCTGCGTGATGACGGACAGCAGTTGCAACGCGGTTTGAGGAATCTCCTTGCTATCCGCGACCTGAGCAATCAGGTGACTTGTGAACCATTCACCGAGGCTCGCGAAGGCCTCGTCATTGGTGGCCATGGCAGGTTGCAGGAAACGCCGCGTGCCCTCTTCTACGGGCAGCATTAGTGATATCCGAGCCAAAAAGCGGTAGAGATGACGACGCCACTCGAAGTAGTCCGGGCCGTAGTTGTCATCAAGGTCTCTTCGGCTTCTCGCCCACGCAGGCGCGATTCGCTCGACAGTCCACTTGGCCAAGCCTTCACTCCAGTCTAGGAAAGGCCCCGCGTGCGCTTGGTCCGCCAATGCGGCCTCCAAGGGAATGAACTGCAGCACCTTCTCCAGAAGCGAGGTGTCGACGTGCATTGGGTTGGTCCGCCACTCGGCATCGACAGTGCGACCACGTCGCCGGCGAGTTTGAACAGCCTCGCCTTCAGTAATGGGCAACCAAGGTTCCGGCCACGCCGAAAAAGCGCTAGCTACAGGTTCTCCATCTTGGAGGCGCTGGAGCTCATCGGTGACGGCGCGCTGGATTCGTGCGTAGTGCTGTCTCTCTGCGTCTCCTTCGGGACCAAACCTCACCTCGTAGATAGCAAGAGACGTAGCCAGCCGCAACGCAGCCCACGCGATGTCTGGATACTTGAGCCAGGCACCCAGTAAGGAACCGAATGCCGCGACTGCGATTTCCTCGTAGGGATGGGCGCAAAGCTCCGTGAGGAAAGACTGCAGCGGCTTGACGTCCTCGCCGTCTTCAGTAACCGCGAATAACGCCCCCAGCCCCTTGGTGGCGTAGAGCACCGGATGGTGCATGAGCTTCGTGCCGCGGGTGAAAAACTGTTGCGGCACCTCCGGTGTCTGCGCGGCACGAGCGCACACTTCAGCGGCCCATTCGATGTGAGCTTCAGCGTTCTCCAGCAAAAGTATTGCAGCTACACCAGCAACGGCCGACTGCCGTTGATGTGCCAACTCTTTGTGGTCGTGTCCGGTGGCGAAAAGGTCTTCAAGGTCGAGTGCCTTTGCTTCTGTTGCAGCAGCTTCTAGCGTGAGTGACTCCCTCAGCTTACCGTCATCAAAGTAGGAGTAAGCCCAGTTCAGAAGAGTGAGATTGCGTCCCATCTCGCTGTGATGTGCCTGTATCGCCTGGATATCCTCGCCCTTAGCCTTGGGATTCTCGTGAGAGATAACTATCTGGGATTCATCCGGGCTGAGCTCTGCACGATAGTTCTCTGGCTTGCCGATTTCAGCCCAAATCTCCGCAGTTCTCGCGAGGTCCGAACGCACCTCAGCGTTACCCCTCTGCTCAGCGTAGTCAAAGGGCAGGTCATTTGGGAAGTCTTGAATTGCCGCGGCAGCTTGCGCGCCAAGCTCTCCTCCCCTGAGAACCATGAGAGTGCCGAGCGAGCGGATGTCTGAGCGACGCACCGGCCGTTCGTTGCCTTCTTTAACGGCCAAACCGTGAGGTCTATCCTGCGGTTTGAAGAACCCGATGAGGTTTGCCATCTGCGACATGTCCTGCACGTGGCGTCGAATGTCCCAGTGCCAAAGGCGCTGATTCGTTGCGATGGGCAGACTTACTGCAGAAGTGTGTTGGGCCTGTAACGCAACAGCAGCAGCAACGGCCAGTGCACCTACAGACTGCTGCCCTTCCAGAACCGCCTTGAGGATGTCGTCTACCGGGGTGCCCTTATCAATTTCTCGAAAAGCCCATGCTTCAAGAGCCATCCAGCCCGAGTTAACGGTTGAAGACCCGAAAAGGCCACGCGCACCCAGATAAAGACGGCTGTCGCCCCAGAACACTTGTCTCCCCCAAGGAAATTGCATAACGAGCGGGATGGGTGTTTCTTCCCTTTGACGGGCGAGCCGATGCAGCTGACGCCACGACCGAATCGCGTGATTAGCAATTTCCCGAATCAATCTCCTACCCTGGTCCGGGGCTTGCGTCAGCAGCGAGTGGAATGGCTCCCTAGTGGGAGCCGAAGGAGAGAGGGCAAAGTGGTCGTCGATAGAGAGATGGTCCCATTCGAAGTGGCTAAAGCTGTGTGAAATCGGATAGTCGCGACCTCGCGTCTCCTTCTGCACAACGACAGGAAGGTTTTTGCGTAATACAGATAGGGAAAAGTCGACCAACTCCGCCGGACACGCACGCGAGAGCAATTGGGCATGTGTGAACACGGACTGAACGGCCTGCTGCGGCGTCCGTTCCAGGTGGCGTAAATCTCGGAGGTATTGAGTGACCAATGAGCCTTGTGTAAGCGAAGAGTTCAATACCAAGGTTCGCAGTGCGGACTCAAGCTCGTCCAAGCCATCCCGTCGGTCCTCGATTTCGTCCCAAACCCCGCGGTTCACCGAAAACCCCCTCCTATGAAGCTGGTGCTCAATGTGGTATAGCCACGCCAAGCAGGTCTGAACGATGTGCGCCGAGACCCGGTTGCGGTAGTGGGAGAAAGCGTTCTGCCAAACTTCGAACGCCGCAACCACGTCCGGAATCACACTCGTTGGAATGTCTGATGCGTGGTCCAGAAGCCAGTCGCAAAAGTGAACCCAGGCAGCAACGTCGGAAGGATGCCCCCACATATCCGCGTACAGCATGCGCTTAGCGAGGTCGAGGTCAGGAGCGTCTGAGCGCTCGAGAATGGCCGTATTCGGCTTTGTCTTTTCAGCCTGATACCAGACGACCACTTTGCGGACCCGCGAGTGGGCAGTGTCGAACATCGCTCGGTCAAACGCGGACGAGTGCTGCGGGAATGTCTCTAGGGAGAACGGCCCAGCCATCCACGCTCGCAACCACTGGGAGCGAAGCCCCTGATTTGCCTCCAAGGTGGCCAAGTGCTTGACCCAGTTCTCGCCATGAGCAAGTTCCGTCTGGGAGAGCAGTTCAACGACCCGCCCAAGCGCCGGCGGCTCTCCAACTTCGCGAATAACGTCTGGCCAAGCGTCATCTGCCCGGACCAAGTGCTGCAGGAAAGCCCATTCGAAGAAGATATCGTGGGAGAACTGCACGCTGTGTCCGCGCCTGACGGGTCGCACAATCCCGTCTGCTTCGAGTTCGGAGAGCACCTGAGCATCAACATCTGCTACGGGAATGCGCCTTCCAAGTTGATGTGCACCGGCCTTAGCCAACTGCACCAGGGCATTTCGCCGGTAGCCCACTCGCGCGGGGTCGGCGCCATACCCGCCGCGCTCCCACCACAGAGCTGCAAGGTCGACCTCAGAGGTGGCCGGTACGCTGGAGGCGTCAACCTCCTTGGCAAGGACGGCGGCAAAGAACGGCCTACGAACCACCGCGCGAACTGAATCACTGCCGAAAAGAAGGGGCCGCAAAGCTGGGTTAGCTTGCGCGAGTGCCTCAGCCTCCTCATCGTCGAAAGAGTCGATTGTCAGCGTCCGAACTCCACTGGAGAACAGACGCGCGGGCAGCCAGGTACGTAGCGGCTCCATTCCCGTGTCGCGCACGGTGGCCACAACGCACCAGCCTGACAGCAGCGGAGAGGAATGGATGGTGTTCAGTAGGTCAAGTAGGACGCCACGGTGTTCGACCTCGACACGGTCAATACCATCGACAAACAACACACTGGACCCGGACGCGGACAACTCCACCAGGAGCTCCTCCAAGTTGTCGTGCGTCATTCCGGCCGCGGTGGCGTACTGCGCCCACGTGCTCCCCCGCAGACGGTCGGACTTTAGGAAGAGGACAGCGCCAGTGGCGGCAAGCTGTTCGACCGCCGAGCGGAGAACGACAGACTTGCCCGCACCGGGCATGCCACCAATCTGCACAAACCCAGGCGACTTCGCAGCCTCGACTACCGCTTGAACGCTGGTGTCGCGCGGTACGCTCAAGCCAGAGATGCTGTTCGTGATTTCGGCAGCGGCAAGTCGACTTTCCTGCTGTATGGCTTGCAGTGCTTCTTGCGCACTCGGCGCCCCTGCAAGCCGGAATGCGCCGTTCAGGCGAGCGACGAGGGTCTTGCGGTCGTACCCTGCAGCGCGCCCTTGCGAAACGCGCACCAATGCCAGCAACCGGCGCCACAGGTCGTCAGCGCGCGGGTGGTCCACTGGCTCCAAGATGGTGGCAAGGCCTGCAACCGCCTGCGCCTCGGCAGGAGAGCCTTCGGTGAGTAAGTCCAGGCGTATCAGGACAAAGTGACTCAGTAGTTTGTGAGTGGCTGCATCAAGCTCGCCGGGAGCCACCTTGGACGAAAGGATGCCGCGAACCGCCTCGAATTGGGAGAGTTTGTCTCCGGCGGCGCCATCTGTTTGCAGCTTACGGACAAACTGTTCTGGGGAGCTTTCTGCCCGCGCCCACTCACAAAGCGTCTCGAAACTCCTCTTGGCTGCGTCCGAGATTTCGCCGACGATGGCGCCTACCCTGTCCAACGAAACCTGAAAGCCCGTGTCCAAGAGCGTTTCGTAAGCGCTCTCAATCGTCTCCCGAAAGTCCTTGTTCGTTCTCGCCGCGCTGATTACCAGCTTTCGCTTGGCCTGGATGCTGAAAGTAATAGAGACCTTGTCGGCACCGGATGCACGGACGATAAGGTCGTCCAGGGGGTGGCCGAACGACCCTTGCTGTACGGAGACGTGTCGGACGACGCGGCCCGGCAAGCCTGGCGCGGTGGTCTCGCAGAGCAGTGCGGCTGCGTACACAGAAGAAACAGCATCCTCGAAGCTAAAACCTTGGCCACCGGTCAGCTCGGGCGAAGTCCCGCTTGACGCTGCTTGCGATGTGTTCTGAGTCTTCCGACCGTCACTGACTTGGTCTGTCGTCATTGCTAACCGTCCCCCTACTTAAATGTGTTTGGAGAGAACTTTAATGGCACTCACGTTTTTAGGACAGCACATATTGTCAGAAGACGACGCTAACAAAGGCATTGACGCCAAAAACCGAGTTTTTGCCACGCAGGCGAATAACGACTGCTCGAGGACGAATGATGCTGGATATACAGGGACGGCCGATGCATCAGACGGAGGACAGAACTATTTGTCTCAAAAGCACAAGAACAGAACTTATTGGTACAGGACAGGACTTAATTGTTCGTGACCAGTCATGAGCAGCGGCTGGGAGATTTTCAATAACATGCAAAAACGTCTAGCGGCCGAAATGAAACTTGAATAGCTGCCCATACGTTGTAGTGGCATGGAACAATGTGGGCACGGCCATGAGTGGCCGCAACCGCTGCAATGCGGTCAGTATGATTTGCAACGTCGGATGAAGGCTGTACTGCGTCACTCGGCACCGCTGTCGCCGTACTCGGTCAGTTGACGGTCGTTACCAAGGGCGCCCGCTTTCCCCGGGACCGCATCTGGTAATCTGTCCCTACGAAATCGAATGACTCAGGGAGGACGATGAAAGGTCTTTACGACATTGGTGATTTGCTCGCCAAGATTCCGCTTGAAGACGTGGTGCAATGCCTGGGCATGGCGACCGAGCGGCGCGGCGCCACCACCCAAGCTCTGTGTCCGTTTCACCAAGACACACGACCGTCGTTAAACCTGTATCCGGCTGATGGCGCAACCACCGCGCACTATCACTGCTTTGTATGCGGAGCCCATGGCAACGCCATTGATTTGGTCAAAAAGGTCCTGGGCTTGGAGTTCTTGCCGGCCGTGGAATGGCTAGCCCCGCAGTTCGGCATAAAGCCGCCGAGCCGGCAGTCTAAACAACGGGTCGCCAATGCCGCCGCCAGCGAAACAGCGCTGAAGTTTGCGCTGCGCATCTACGACGAGCAGCATGATGACCTGCGTTTCACGGCCTGGTGCGCCGAGCGCGAATTCGACCGAAACTTCCTGTATGAGCAAGGTCTGCGCTGTATCACGCGTGGTGTTTTGGTGGAGTCCCTGCAGTCCAAAAGTGTGGGTGAGCGCGCCGAACTGACCGATGGCCTGCAGACTCTGGGCCTAATCAAGCGGTTGCATCAGCGATCTGCGCCAGTGCAATGGAAGCTGAATCTCCATGACCAGTTCCAAGATTGCTTTCATGACGGCCGGGTGGTCATTCCTATTCGCGGTGGCACTGCTAAGCGGCCGGAGTTGCTTGGCTTTGCAGGCCGAGCTTTGCAGGGCATGCCGCCTGAGGGCGTGGCCAAATACTTGCTTACCGCGGGCTTCGAAAAGGCCAAGGTCCTGTTCAATGAACCCACAGCCTTCGATGCGGTAAAGAAGGCCTTTAAAGCACACCTGCCCGCTAGGCTGTACCTGGTAGAGGGCTTTCTAGATGCCTTGCGTCTGCAATCCCTTGGCCTACCTGCCGTCGCTCTAATGGGCACAAGCTTGGGCAAAGAGCCTATGGAGCGGCTGAAGACGCTGGCAGCGGAGTCGGATTCCCGCGCTGAGCTGGCGTACATCCTGTTTCTCGACAATGATCCGGCCGGGTTTGCGGGCACGGATCGCCTGGTGCGCCGCCTGCTGGATCTGCGCGGCGTAAACTTGCGCTGGGAGGGCATGCCCTGGCGCAGCACACCTGTCTTGGGAAAAGACCCTGACACTTGCTTGCGCGGGTTGCACACGGCCGAGCAAGCGATCACCTGGCTTCAGCCCTTCGACATGCCAGCTGAGGCTGTGCTGCTGACGCAGGCCCTAGGCGGGCAGGATGCGTCCGATCTGCTGCCCGAGCGATTTGGTCACTTGGCGCCGACCGTGCGTGAACGTGCCTTGTTTCGCGTCGGGATGGCGCTCAGGCGCTTGTACGGGCGTCGCCCAGCCGAGGTTGCAGCGGCGCGTTTGAAGGCCTTCGCTTGGGACTGGGCCCAGCAACTGCACGCCGAGTTGGTTTTGTCCGAAATCAGCCGCCGGACGTTGCCGGCACGTGGCCTGTACCTCGAGGAAACACTCCCGCGTGTCGCGTTGGCCCGCAGCCTGGCCTACCACGGAGCGCGCCGCGGCGAGTTGCCCTGCGATGAAGAGGTATGGCAGACCCTGGGCGGAAATGCACGCCTGTTTGACCAGATCGCCTTGGATCGTCTACAGGCCATGATGGCCGATGACCGGTCCTGGAAACAGGCAGCACCCTTTGACGCGGTGCACCTGCCGCGCAAGCTGACGGCCGATCCGAAGGTATTGGACGACCCGCGCCTAAAGGTGATGCCACACCCTGCCGACCTGCTTGTGCAACAGATGGTGCTCAACGAACTGCTCAGCCAGCGTCATGACCGGCCTAGCACTTCAGGCCAGGCCTTTTCAGACTGCATCCCCGCCGTGCGCTGGTATGCCTCGCGCCGAGAAGTTCTGGTGACGGGCTTGAGTGCGCCGCTCAATGAATTTGACGATGAATTGGATCTGCCCAAGACCCTGAGCTTTGGCTACCAGATCGACATGGACGTTTTGGAGGGCGACCAGACCCCATCTGACCAAGGCATGTTCCGTCCATTTGGACAGTGCTGGCGTGAATTCATGACCAGCCTGTCTAAGCAGTGCCATGCCATCGGGCCTCGAGTGCATGTGCTGCGACTGGACGCTAAGCGCTACTACGACTCGATCCAACGTTTTGTCGTTCGCGATGCGCTGTTGACACCGATGAATCAAGCCATGGCCTCGCATGGCGTGCCCGAGGGCTTTGGGCGCATCTTCGGCTTGCTAGAAGCCGGCGCGACCCCGTGGGACGCCGCATTGGAGGCCAAATTGGAGCGCCTGCTGGTTGGGCTAATCTTTCATCATGAGTACCTTGATCCTGACGCCGAAGGCAGACCTCAGCGCAGCAGCGAGCTCGTTGGTATCCCACAGGGGCCTGTGCTGGCGGCATATATCGGCACCATTGCCTTGTTTCCTGTGGATGAGGCGGCGCGCGGCTTCATCCACCGCACGGCCGACAAAAGCCCGGACGGCACCTTGCGCCCGCGCGCGGGCTATGCGCGCTATGTGGATGACATCGTTCTGTTTGCCGACAGCGAAGACTTACTCAGGCAATTGCGTGAATTGCTGCAAGCTAAGGCCGCCGAGCGCTCCATCGACCTAATTCACAAAGGCGATCGTGTGCGCGCCAGCTCGCCCCAACAGGTGATGCGCCAGCTCAACGACGGGCGTGGCCTGGCGCCATCTGTGCCCGCCTGGGAGCCTCCCCTTGTGGGTGATGGCGAGACCGATTACAGCCTGGGCGGCGAACTGCCTGAAGTGGACCGCCAGTGCGCCTTGCAGATGCTACGACGTGTTGCGTTAATGCATGAGCCCATAGAGATCGCTGCGCAGATCAAGGCTGTCTTGGGCGCGCCCGATCTGCGCGCGGGTGACTTGGGGCTGTGCGCACGCTGGCTTTGGTGGCAGGTGGCCGCCACAGCCAGGAGCGCCGCGCCGCCAGAGAGCTTGTGGGAGCGCTTCTGGGATTTGTGGAGCGAGGTATGCGGTAAGCAGCCCTGGGCTAGTGCGTTTGCGGAGCGCGGCTACCACTGGCTGTTTGCCGTGGAAGGGTTGGACAAGTTGCTCGATAACCATCCGTGGCAGGAGAGCGGCAAGTTTCTGAGCGAGCGTGAGGAAGATCGCAAACTGCGCCAGAACCTGGCCCGCCAGGTCTGCGAGCCAGCATTCATAGAACAGGTGAAGCCGGCGACCAACCTCGATCATGTGCAGCGCCGCGCTTGGCAGGTGGTACGCAAGGCCCATCGACTGCTGGGCAACCCAAGCGCTACGTTGGCGCTGCCACCGCAGCAAGGCCGCCCGTTGACAGCCGTCGAGTGGCTGTGCCTAGCCGGTCAGAGTCTTGCACAGCAAGACAACGCCCAGTATCAGAACACCGCCAATGATCCCTTGAACGCACTAAGGGGCCGGCGACCACAGAGGTCGAGCGATGACGGATTGGCGCGCGCGCATGAGGTTATTGACCAGCTGGTCCCACCCGAGGACCAGGGCAGTACCGCATCGCCGGACGGCACCACTCCAGCCGTCGGCTTGGCTATTGATTTCGTCCTCAACAGTTCACCCCCAAAGGACGGGCTTCCCAAACTTGCGCACAGATTTCCACATCTGCTTTTGCAGTTTGACGCTGGCAAGCAACTAATCCATCACCTACCGACGGTCAGTGAGATTGCCGCGCTATATGCGATTGATGCCCAGCCCACCACTGAGGTACGCTCTCTCTACCGATATTCCTTGCGAGTATCGGGGTCCTCGCCACCAGCACCTGGAATTGAGCAACGATTTGCTCATGTGGTCATGCGTGCCGAGCCGCCTTGCCTAGCCGACGAAACGACTGAGCGCTTTGTCGAAGAGGAGTCGGCAGCTCAACAGCTTGTTGTGGCGAAGAACACCGATCCGAAAGCGTGGACTGAATTGTCGCCCGCTGCAATCGGCACGCAGCATGCCCAAGTTCCCATCACACACCGGGCGGCGCGCCTCTACTATGCCCTGCTGGCCATGCACCAGATGACGGTGGAAGGCGAACGCAGACTCGCCTACGTGCCCTTCCGGCCACAGTTGTTTCAACAAGTCCAAGGCGATGAGACGACGCTCTACCTGCTGGCTGAGCGCGTCAAGCGCGACCAACTCGGCGTCAACGCTTGGTACCACGATCGGGACGACAGGGTGCAATCGATAACTGTGCCTTTTGCGGGGGCCGAGCTGTGGCGTGTGGGCTGGGCAGTGGCGGATGTGCTGGGGGTGGCTGCCGATATGGCCGGCGAAACCGGCGAGCGCGACGAGCAGCTCGATGAGCGCAAGACACCGGGCTACGAAACAGCCAGCGAAGAAGCCACCCAAGCCCAAGCCAAGCAGGAGGTGGAGGCCTATGTGCTGCGCCAGCAACTGCGCAAACTGCAGGGTAGCTATCTGTCTTCGGCCCAGATTGACTCGATGTCCAGCACTGACGACGGCCTGCCGCGTACGGTGAAACGGGCGCTGGCCTCGCTAAAAAGATTTCCCGCGCACGAGGGCTTGAACGCCCAAGTGCGACATCTGCTGGAGATGGAGGCTGAGAGCCGCGCCATGGCCATGCGCCTTGAACATGGCAGCGGCGATGAGATGCGCTATGTCTTGCACCGAGTGTTTCCCGAGGCTTTGAACAGATTGCCCCTGTGGGTGCTGCAGGGCCTGCCATTGAAACCACCAGCTGGTCAAGCTGCGCCTGTGCGTCCGGAGTTGGGCCTGATCCTGGCGCTTTACCAAGTGCTGTACCCCGCCACAGGTGTCGTCCACAATGGCAATGCTGCGTGCGTGCGCGTGGCGCTGGTGTTGACTGCCGTCGGCATTGGGCTGCGGGGCAGTGTGGCCTCGCTTTGGGGCTATGCTCAAGCGTCGGGAGCTGCCCGCATGCCCGAAAACCTGAACCTGCCGTCCCATTGGGCCATGGCCGACATGGAGCGCTTAGACCCGCAGGGCGACTACAGCGCCATGCGAAAGCGGCTACTGGACGGGGATTGGCTCGCGCTGTGTAAGGCCAGCCCATGGCAGTGGATGCTGGCCTTGATCGGTTTGCTGGATGCCGGCTTGCCAATGGCATTTGACCTCACGGACCTGATGCCGGTTTATCAAGCCCTAGCACAATGGCAGACCGCGCCAGCCGATGCGGCCCGTGGCGAGGGAGGTGTCGAGGAACAGGAGGCGATTTGGCCTTTTGATACTTTGCCCACCTTCCCTTTGCAGCGCTGCGACGAGGTAATGGCCGCTTTGCCCAAGGCGCTGTGCGCGCTTGACGCCTTGCGCGGCATGCGCGTGGTCAACGTGCAAGGCCAAAAGTTTGGCCGCCATCCGCATACGGACGAGTTCATCGACGACAGTGGCGCAAGCTGGCAAATGAGCACGCCGCAATTCACTAGCTTGTTTGCTAATACCTTGCCGCAGCGACCCTTTGGCCGCCGCAAGCTGACGCTGTGGTCCGAGACCCGTAGCAGCGGCGACGATGAGCTGCTGGCAGTGCACACGCTGGATCACAAGCTTGGGAGGTGGTTCAGCTTTGAGGATACGGTGCCCACGGTGCCGTCGGCTGCACCGCTACCACACGGCGAGCCCAGAGATACCTCTGTCCAGCGGGCAATAGCGGCCGAGGCAGACGAAATGCCGGTAACGAGCCCGTTGCCTGGCGAAGTAGGTGAACGCGCGCAGCACGGCGAAGCTGATGAGCGTTCCGAGTCCTGTGCACCAGCAGGCTCTGCCGTTTCTGGCGCAGCTCTGCTTGATCGATTGAAAGAGTGGCAAATAAACTCATGGGGCAAGCGCTTTGGCGTTGGCAGAACCAGCGAGAACGAGGACCTGACTGCCCATGGGCACATGCGTGTCGCGCTGTTCCAGTGGCGGGTGGATGACAGCTACAGCCACCCCATTGCGGAGGTTGGACTGGGTGGCCTTCCCTTGGCCCCAACAGCACACGAGGAATTACAAGGGCATCTGGCCGCTGACCTCAAGGTTGTGCACAAGGCTGCCAAGCGCGGTGTGGAGTTCCACTGGCAGGATGACCGAAAGGTCTTCTCCTGGCCGGAGCATCGGCGCCGTGTCCTGCTGGGTGAGGCCTTGCGCGCCTGCCGCGAACTGAAGGTGCAGCTCCTTGTGCTGCCGGAGGTGGCGGTTCGGCCAGACACGGTCGAGTGGTTGAAGGGCGAGTTACTTCACCACCCAGGCTTGGCTGTGTTGGCGGGCACCTTCCGTCAGTTCGAGGCGTCGAGCAACCACCCGGAGCACCTGAAAGAAAAATTGACCCTTCTGTGGCAGCCCGCCAAAGCCCAAGCCGAGGCTTTTGGCTTGCAAGGCGATGCCCTGGTCATGCAGTTTCAGCGTGACAAGAAGTACCGTGCCGTGGCGGCGCACGAGTTGTTTCGCCCAGGCAGCAAAGAACTGGCGCCCCTGTACCGAGAGGAGGATGTGCTGGAGCAATTGCGTGGCACATCCGGTCGGACATGGACGATAGACCAACTAAAAGCGCTAATGCATGCCCTCATCCACGGTCCGCAAAAGCTGCGTTACTGCATGGAGCTGATCTGCTCCGAGCTGTTCTTGCTCACCAGCCCGGCCAACCGCCGTCCCCTGCTGCAAGACTTAGCCAAGCTGTTAACGCAGTTTGGCTTGATTGCAACCGAGGCCGCAAAAATTGTCGACGGCGATATCCTGGCGCTGGGCGAGTTACTGTCCGTCAGCCAGGCCAACCGCGAGCGACGGTCAGTACTGTTGGTGCCGGCCTGCACAAGCCGCAGCAACGATTATTGGCATGCCGGCCAAGCCAGCGTGCTAGCCTCGGGCACGGCCACGGTGTTCTGCAATGCTGTGAGCAAGGGGCTGAGTGTGGGCGGCAGTTGTTTCATTGGCTGCGACTCGGTGCAGAAGCCAAAGGAACATCCGGGGATCGTGCGCCTGCTCACGCCCTATCATGGCTGGCAGCATGGCATCCTGCAGCCGTCGTGCCAGGGGGCGCTGTCTGAGGGGGACCAGGCGCTGGTGGTGGTAGATCTGGACCCAGTTCATCTGGTCAGCGGCAAACCGCGCCCGCAATTGTTGCCCGAGCCGGTGTCCATGGTGGCGTATTTGCCCATCGTGGAAGTTTTGCGCAAAGAAGAAAACGCGTCGGCGCTCGTGGCCGCCTTGCGGGATCAACTCGAGGGCGATGTAGGCTGCCAAACCTTGACGCGCCTGCTAAATGCGGATGCGTTTCCGGTGCCCTGCGGTGCAATCCACACCCGGAAGCTCTTTGACAAGGCTCTGGCCGAACTACTAAATGCCAAGAGGGGTGGCAGTTTGACGAGTGAGTCACGTGGCCCTGCGCTGGATAGATTTGTCGGCTTCTTCAGTGACCCAGCCGCCGTTCGCCAGCGCATCATGGTTTGCTTGCAGGATCATCACCAGCAACCCGCGCCACTGACGAAGGCAGATGGCCTGAACTTGACACCAGCATGGGTGGACTTCTTAGTGGCCGATCTGACCTGGAAACAGCCTGATGACGAGCGGTGTAATGGCGAACAGGCTCGTGACCAACAGCCAGCGATCCGGGTGCCACCGTGGCGGCATGTGTTGGCTCACCCCAGTTCAGGCGAGGGCCGTACCAGGGGCGGAGATCCAACTGCAGTATGAACTGGCGGCAACCTCGGCCACCCCTGCAAGCATCGAACAATGACGTGTCGTGCGCAGACCGACCTTCCTGGCCGCCTCGCGTGCCAGTCTTGGATGTCTGCTATCAGGCAATGAGTCTGGAGTCCCCGAATTCCGCTTTGGGTCGCTATGCAGAGCTCTACATAGCGACCCCTATGCACAGATCTCAACTATGACAAGTTTGGTGGCGTCCTCGGTTACAGGGCGCTTGAAGGCCTACGCATAGTTTCCGCCCCCCAAGGCTGAGGCAAGATTTCCGGCCACTTCACGGCTGAACCGATGATGAGGCGGGCCGTCCGCATCGCTGCTCTGGTTACGGGACCGGCTCAGCTAACTGCGACGGGTCTTGCGGTCCAGTGCATCCATGGGCATCGATGGTAGGAGAACGAAAACTATGTGTATCTGCACTAGGCATTCATCTTGTTCGTCCGTCGACGAGGCTCCCGCCAAAGCGGCAAACTACACATAGTTGCGAGCTGTGCATAGAGGTCGGAACCGGCTGTCCGGGTACATCGACTTAGGTGGATTGCAGACGGCCTGGCACTAGCCGAATTTTCAGTCGGCATTGCCAACGCATTTGCAAATGTGGAGAATTTTGGTCGGCGGGAAAGTTTCCCAAATAAGGGCCAACACCCAAAGGTCGCAATCAGCTCTTCTTAAAATGTTGTGGGCCAAGCCCTGGCCAAATTTGGGCCAAATTTGGGCCAAAATGCAAAACGCCCTCACTGGGAGGGCGTTTGTTCAACGTAAGTCGTTGATTTTATTGGTTGCGAGAGAAGGATTTGAACCTCCGACCTTTGGGTTATGAGCCCAACGAGCTACCAGACTGCTCCATCTCGCGGTAGATTTCTATTATAGCTTATTCTGCAGCTGCTTCAGGATTTACTTCAGCAGCGGGACGATCAACCAATTCCACGAGAGCCATGGGCGCATTGTCGCCAACACGGAAACCCATTTTCAGAATTCGGGTGTAGCCGCCTGGACGGGCCGCAAAACGGGGTCCCAGGTCATTGAACAGCTTGGTCACACTGTCACGGTCGCGCAGGCGGTCAAACGCCAGACGGCGGTTGGCAACAGTTGCTTCTTTGGCCAAAGTGATCATCGGCTCAACCACGCGGCGCAGTTCCTTGGCCTTGGGCACTGTGGTCTTGATGACTTCGTGCTCGATGAGCGAGTTCATCATGTTGCGCAACATCGCCAGGCGGTGTGAGCTGGTGCGATTGAGTTTACGTAGTCCGTGTCCGTGACGCATGGTAGATTTCCTTTGAGTTTTAAATGGGCAGCCGTATCAGGTACTGCCCTTTGCGTGGAACCCCTGGGGGTTCGAAAAATTAGCGCTTTTCCAGTGCTGCGGGTGGCCAGCTTTCCAGCTTCATACCCAGTGTCAGACCGCGGGAAGCCAAAACTTCCTTGATTTCGTTGAGCGACTTGCGACCCAGATTCGGAGTCTTGAGCAATTCGTTCTCGGTACGCTGGATCAGGTCACCGATGTAATAGATGTTTTCGGCCTTTAGGCAGTTGGCGGAGCGAACTGTCAACTCCAGCTCGTCCACAGGACGCAACAGGATAGGATCGAACTGCGTGTTGCCACGTGGTGCGGGCGCATCAAATGCGGCCAACTCGCTGCCTTCCAACTGTGCGAACACAGCTAGTTGTTCCACCAAAATCTTAGCGGAAGCGCGCACGGCATCTTCAGCAGAAATGGCACCGTTGGTTTCGATTTCGACAACCAGCTTGTCCAGATCCGTACGCTGCTCAACACGCGCGCTTTCGACGGTGTAGCTCACGCGCTTGACGGGCGAGAACGAAGCG
>JANXVI010000410.1 GCA_025351745.1 Rhodoferax sp. | reverse complement strand
TGGGAATGCCGGTCATATCCTGCAGCATCTGCGGAGCGGGTGCCAGCAGCGTAGCATCACCGCGAAACTTGTTGAGCACAAAGCCCTTGATCAAGGCGCGCTCATGTTCGGGCAACAAAGCCCAAGTGCCGTACAGATGCGCAAAAGCGCCACCACGGTCGATGTCCGTCACCAGCAAACACGCCGCGTTGCAATGCTTGGCCACTCGCATGTTGACCACATCGCTGCTAGACAGATTGATCTCGGCCGGTGAGCCCGCGCCTTCAATCACCACCACGTCGTTCTCGGCGCGCAGTGCATCCAGCGCCGCGGCGATTTGCGGCCAGACCAACAGGCTGCGGCCACGCCACGGCAAGGCAGTCAGCTCGGCGCTGACCTGGCCCATCAACACGACTTGGCTGTGGGTGTCTCGCTCGGGTTTGAGCAGCAAGGGGTTCATGCGTACGTCCGGCACGGCGTTGGCGGCCAGGGCTTGGAAGTACTGCGCAGAGCCGATCTCACCCCCGGCAGAGCCACAATTTTCCGCCGAGCCGCCCCAAGGAGAATTAGCCCCCTCGGGCGGCAGCGACCCGCTTAGCGGTGGAGCTTGGGGGCCAACCACCCTGGCGTTATTGCTCATGTTCTGCGCCTTGAAGGGCGCGACCTTGAGGCCTTGGCGCGCGTAGTAGCGGCACAGCGCGGTGGTCAGCCAGCTCTTGCCGGCGCCGCTGGTGGTGCCCAACACCATGATGCAGCGGGCCGTCATGGCGCAACGGTCGCTACAAAAACAATAGCAGGTACCTCAATAATGGCGAGGGCTATAGGCACATTTTCTCCATAGACATGGGTTCAGGCAAGCTTGCGAGCACGCCCAGCAACCATTCAAAACCGATACGCTCCTGCTCCAGCCGCAGGCTGGCCCCCGGTTTCTGAAGCAAGCGGTGGTGGCGCAGGTCGTCGAAGAGCTCCCGCTCCAAGGGGTCAAGCCGTGACAGGTCGCGTTGCAAGGGTTGCGACTCTTCGCCCCAATGGTCGCAGTGCTCCATCAGGGTCTCGCGGTCCATCAGCAGCGACTGCACATGCGGCAAGTGCGCGCGCAATTGGTCCAGTATGGCAAAACCATGGGTGTCGATATCGCCCCAGTAGTGGATGCTGCACTGGTGCAACCACGCGGCCTTGGCCAGCACTTCAAAACCATAACCGGCACCAAACACCAACATGCTGTGGGGCACTGGCGGGAACGCCAGAAAGTTGACCTCGTTTTCGGTGAAAAACACGCGCTTGACTGGCAGCTTGAGCTTCGCAAAATCAGCCTGGGTCAGTGTGACATCGAGCTCGGCGTCGACTGGCAACAGCCTGTCGGCAAGCCGGGCAACAGAAGTGTCCAACACACGAAAGCGGATGCGCAGGGGCTTGTCCCGGAATCCGTAACGGCGACCAAACTGGCTAGCCCCGGTGGCGCGGACATCGATGGCCTCCGCAGGCAAGGCCAAGTCCAGCAACTCCGAGAGCACCCCCCGGTGTGCTTCGATGAACTTGCTGTCCACACCGGTTACACAGATCTGCCGCAAATATATTTCGGGGCGGGGGTGTGCTTTCATCCAGGCCAAAACGGAAAGAAGACGCGGCCACGCATCCGCCAACGCCAGCGCGTTCAGCGGGCGCTTCTCCAGCCATGGCAACAGAACAGGATGCTGTTCACGCGTCAGTTGCACCAGGTTGGCAAACTGCTGCGAGTCCTTTTGCTTACCAATCAGCGCCAGCATGTCGTCCAGGGTGTCCAACCAGACCTCCGCAGGCACGGCATTGCTGCCCAACACGCGGTGTCGGAATTCGCGCATGACGATGCGGTAGCGTGGTGCCTCGCTGGAGTGCGCGTGGCAGCCCAGGGCCTTCATCCACGTCCGCACCTCATCAAACCGCTCTGTCAGTTGGGTCGAGCTTGGCGCGGTGAGCCGCAGGCGCAGAGGTGGCACCGCCGCGCCCTGCACGCACGGGCGCAGCAGGTCGCCCTTGTCCCACAGTTTTTGCACCTGCAGGCGCAGGTCGGCAGGAGTCGTCCATGTCATGGGCTTGGCTTGCCGTTTGATTCGTTCAACCGACTCTTCTCCACCCGGTATTCCTCAATACTCAAATTCCGCAACTTCGAATCCCGCCCCTCATCGTTTTGCACAAAGCCGACGCTGGATACATAGGGCTCGATGATGTGGATTTTTTGCAGCGGGGTGACGATGAGCAACTGCAAATTGAGCTTTTGGAACAGTTGCAGACCGTACTGCGCCGACTCGTCGGAGCCACGTCCAAACGCCTCGTCGATGACGACAAACCGAAAACTCTTCGAGCGCGCCTCGCCCCACACCAGCCCAAACTGGTATGCCAGGCTGGCCGCAAGGATGGTGTAGGCCAGCTTCTCCTTTTGCCCACCCGATTTGCCGCCAGAGTCGGTGTAGTGCTCGTGTTCGCGGCCGTCTTCGCGCCAGCACTCGCTGGCGGCGAAGACAAACCAGTTGCGCACATCGGTCACCTTGGCCGTCCAGCGTCGGTCGGCATCGGTTTGGCCCTCACGCCCGCGCAGGCGTTCGATGATGGCCTTAACCTGCAAAAACTTGGACTCGGAATACTGGTCGGACTGCTCGGTGGCAATTCCCCCCGCTGCGCCCCCCGATAGCGAGCCATCCAGACATACGCGCAGCTCGGTCTGAAAATCACGCACCTCGGCATCGGGTGTGGGCTGCTCCTGCAGTTTGATGAAGCGGCCCGGGTTGTAGTCAATTTGGGTGAGTGACTGGTTGATCTGCGCGATGCGCTCCTTGATAGTCTCGCGCTCGCGGTTGAGCTGCGAATTGAAGTGCGCCACCTCGCGGATGGTGTTCTCGTTGAGCAACTCTTTGAAGCGCGCTTCAAAACGTGGCAGATTGTCGGCAGCCAGCTTGTGAAGCAGTGTGCGGAATTCATCCGCCGAGGCCATAGACACATCCACCTCTTGTGTCTCCAACGGGAAACGTGTGCGGAAGCTGCGCATGGCGTCGATAGCCTTTTCCAACAGGCGCTTGGCGCGGCTTTCTTCTGTGTCGATGGCTTTTTGCAGCCAGTCGCGCAGCTCGCGTTCACGCGGATCGCAGGCTTCCACGGTTTTGGGGGGCGTGCCCTGAGCCTCGTGCTGCACAGTGGCCAAGCGCCCGGCCAACACAGCAAAGTTTTCGGGCACGTCTTGCGCCAGCTCACGCGTGCTACGGTGCAAGGCCGTGGCATCGTTAAGCTTCTGGTTGGTGGCGGCACGCTCGTCGCGGCGGGCCAGCAGCAATTTTTCGGTATGGGCCTGCTCCGCCTCCAGCGCCGCCAGTTGGGCCGTCAGCCTTTGCAGCACATCGGAAGCGGCTTCCAACGCTACTTTCTCGGCTTGCAAGCGCGCCACTTCGGTCGCATTGGCACCCCAATCGAGTTCGCTGTAGTCTTTGAACTCCACCAACTTGGCCAAGGCATCGCGCCGCTCTTTCAGGGTCGCTTGCTCCTTTTGCAGTGCTGCAATCTGGCTGCCGACCTCGCCCAGGCGTGCCTCCAACACGCGGGCCTTGGACTCCAGTGCTTTGATCTTGGCCTGGTTGCTCCAGCCCAGCACATAGTGGCTGCGGTCGTCCAGGCGGTGGCGGTCGTCTTTCTCGTGGCGCTCGCCTGCGGCCTTGATCTGGCCGTTTTGCGTGATGGCTTTGGGCTCGGCGCGGAATTGCTCTTGTGTAGCGCAGCAGGCGATGTCAAAGCGGCGTGCCACCTCCAAGTCCAACCA
>JANXVI010000362.1 GCA_025351745.1 Rhodoferax sp. | reverse complement strand
TCAACGAAGCCATGGCGCGCGGCTTGGGCCGGGCCTTTGGCACGGTGGCTTTGGCCGAAGGTCAGACCACGGTTGCCGTGGGGCGCGATGGGCGGCTGAGCGGGCCGTCGCTGGCCGAGGCGCTGATGGCGGGATTGCAGGACGCGGGTATCACCGTCATCGATATCGGCATGGTCACGACGCCCATGCTGTACTTCGCGGCCAGCACGCTGTGCCGAAGCGGCATCCAGGTCACCGGCAGCCACAACCCCAAGGATTACAACGGCTTCAAGATGGTGCTGGCCGGGCGCGCCATTTATGGCGATGACATCCAGAATCTGCGCAAGATCATGGAGTCTGATGGCTGGACGCTCAAATCCGGCGGTGCACGCCAGACGGCCGATGTGCTGCAGGCCTATCAAACGCGCATCGTCGGTGACATCAAGCTGGCGCGGCCGATCAAGATCGTCGTCGATTGCGGCAATGGCGTGGCGGGTGCGTCGGCACCCGCCATCTTGCGCGCCATTGGCTGCGAGGTGACCGAGCTGTTCAGCGAGGTCGACGGCAACTTCCCCAACCACCACCCGGACCCGAGCAAGCCCGAAAACTTGAACGACCTGATCGCCGCGCTAAAGGCCGGTGATGCCGAACTGGGCCTGGCCTTTGATGGCGACGGCGACCGCCTGGGCATCGTCACCAAGGATGGCACCAATATCTACCCCGACCGCCAGATGATGCTGTTCGCCCGCGACGTGCTGAGCCGCGTGCCCGGTGGCACCATCGTCTACGACGTGAAGTGCTCGCAGCGCCTGGCACCGGCCATCACCGCCGCCGGTGGTGTGCCGCTGATGTACAAGACCGGCCACTCGCTGATCAAGGCCAAGATGCGCGAGATTGATTCGCCCTTGGGTGGCGAGATGAGCGGCCACATCTTCTTCAAGGAACGCTGGTACGGCTTTGACGATGGCACCTATGCCGGTTGCCGCCTGCTGGAGATCGTCAGCCGCGTTGCCGATGCGGGTGTGATGCTCCATGACCTGCCGACCAGCTTTTCCACACCTGAACTCAATGTGCAATGCAAGGAAGGCGAGCCGCATGCTGTGGTGGAGCAACTGGTTGCCAAGGCTGCCTTTGCTGCACCTGCCACAATCAACACGATTGACGGCGTGCGCGTTGATTGGCCCGATGGTTTTGGGCTGATCCGTGCGTCCAACACCACGCCGGTTCTGGTGCTGCGCTTTGAAGGCCACACGCCCGAAGCCCTGCACCGCATCCAGGAAGACATGCTCACACTGCTGCGCTCGGTCAAGCCCGACGCCAGCTTTGCCGAGGCTGCGCATTGAAGTCACCACCCCGCAAAGTCCTGATCGTCAAATTGTCCTCGATGGGCGATGTTGTGCATGCCATGCCGGCCGTGCAAGACATACGCATCGCGGTGCCGGGTGTGCAGATCGATTGGGTTGTGGAGCGGGCGTTTGCGCCCTTGGTGGCGCGCTGTGTCGGTGTGCACGACACCATTGCCTGCGAGCTGCGCCGCTGGCGCAAAAACCCGTTGTCACAGCAGACGCGTGCGCAGTGGCGGACATTTAAAAACCAATTGCAGGCCGAACGTTATGACGCGGTCATAGACTTGCAAGGTCTCAGCAAGTCGGCACTGGTGTCCTGGCTGGCGCACACCGCACCACAGGGGCGACGCATCGCCATGGCCAACCAGACCGAAGGCTCGGGCTATGAGGCGCCGACCCGCTGGGTGGCCGATACCGCTATCCAACTGGAGCCCCACGTGCACGCAGTGCAGCGTTCGCGCCTGTTGTGTGCGAAGGCTTTGGGCTATACGGTTGAAGGGCCAGCCCGCTTTGGTTTGGCTGCGGGTGCGCAGGCTGCGCAACCGTGGGACACCACGGGCGGCGGCAATGCATTCGTACCGCGCAAGGCTTGTGTGGCCCTGGTGCACGGTAGTTCACGGGTCGACAAGCAGTGGCCTGTCGCGTCGTGGATCGCGTTGGGTCAGCGTCTCAACCATAGCGGTTTCGCTGTGGCGCTGGCGCATGGTACGGCTGCCGAAATGGCGACCAGCGAGACCATAGCAGAGGCGTTGGACGATGCTTGGGTCTGGCCGGCCATGGGGCTGGACGCCGTGACCGACACCATGGCCCAGTGCGCCGGTGTCATCGGCGTGGACAGTGGATTGAGCCACATCGCAGTGGCACTGGGCCTGCCCCACGTGCAGATTTACAACTTTGACACGGCGTGGCGTACCGGTCCGACAGAGGCGGCACCCAAGGCCTCGCCGCAGGTTAGCGTGTTTGCCAGTCCTTACCCCGATGTGGACACGGTCTGGCAGGCTTGGGACCGGCTGGATACGCCGGTGCTCTGCCGCTGAATACGCACTCCCATGCGCCATTTCTACTCCTTGTTCATGTGGTTGCTACAACCCTTGGTGCGTGCCAAGCTGCGCCGCCGTGCAACGCAGGAACCGGTGTACGGCGAGCAGATTGAAGAGCGTTTTGGCTTCTACGGTGCGCAAGAAGCAAAGCAGCACGACGGGCAGTTTTTTGTATGGGTACACGCCGTCTCATTGGGAGAAACCCGCGCGGCGTCCGAAATGATCGGTGAACTGCGCACCGCCTTGCCTGGTATGCGCCTGCTGTTGACCCACGGCACGGCCACGGGGCGTGTGCAAGGGCGTTCGCTGTTACAGCAGGGCGATGTACAGGTCTGGCAACCATGGGACACGCCCAGTGCCGTTGCGCGCTTCCTCAATCACTTTCAGCCCCGCATTGGGCTTCTGGTGGAGACCGAGGTTTGGCCCAATATGGTGGCCGCCTGCGCTACCCGCCATCTGCCGCTGTGCCTGGTCAACGCCCGCATGAGCGAGAAGTCGCTCAAGCAATCGCAACGCTTGGCCTGGTTGGCGCGCCCGGCCTATTCGCGCCTGCGCGCGGTCTGGGCGCAGGCCGCGCCTGACTCTGAGCGGCTGGCGGGGTTGGGAGCGCCGATTAGCGGAGTGTTTGGCAATTTTAAGTTCGATGCGGTGCCCGACGCCGCGCAGTTGCAGCAAGGCCGGACCTGGCGCAGCGGCCAGGGAAAGCCTGTTGTCGTGTTTGCCAACACGCGGGAAGGTGAGGAGGCTATTTTTTTGCAGTGTCTTAAGAAAAATAGGTCTCTAGCCCTCGTGGAATCTGCTTCAGTAGCTACCAAAAGCATAGCATGCTCGTCGGTGCAGTGGATGTTGGTGCCGCGCCATCCGCAGCGTTTTGACGCGGTTGCCGCGCTGTGCGAGTCCGAAGGCTTCAGTGTGTCGCGCCGCAGTCAGTGGACTGGCGGCCCGCAGGCGGCGGATATCTGGCTGGGCGATTCAATGGGAGAGATGGCGCTGTACTACGCGGCGTCTGATGTGGCATTGCTGGGTGGCAGCTTTGCAGCCTTGGGCGGTCACAACCTGATCGAAGCCACGGCCTGCGGCTGCCCGGTGGTAATGGGCCCGCACACCTTCAACTTCGCGCAGGCCGCCGAGTTGGCGGCAAAAGCGGGCGCCGCCTTTGCGCAACCCGATATGCCGCAAGCCATCGCCAAAGCGTTGGCGCTGGTGCGGTCGAAACCAGATCTTGAAAAGGCCCAAGCCGCCGCGTTGGCCCTCGGGCGGGAGCACGGTGGTGCGGCCAAACGCACAGCTTTGGCCATACAACAGCTGCTCGCTTAGAAAGACAGGACGCCGTTGGCAAACCGCTTCAAGACGATGGACGCCCCTTTTTTTTGGGGGCAGCGCAATATGCGCAGCGACCAGCGCGGGGCTCTATTTACGGGGCCAACTGGCTGTTGATGGCCTGCAGGTCTTCTGCCTTCAGTGTGCCTGCCGCTTGGCGCAGGCGCAGCCCACCCACCAACACGTCGTAGCGGGCCTTGGCCAGTTTGGCCTTGGTGTCGAACAACTGGCTTTGCGAGTTCAGCACGTCGATGTTGATGCGTACACCCACTTGGTAACCCAGCTGGTTGGCTTCCAGCGCGCTTTGACTAGAGGCTTCAGCCGCCTGCAGCGCCAGCACCTGGGCCTGGCCCGATTGCACGCCATAGTAGGCGGTGCGTGTGCCTTGGGCTACCGTGCGCTTGGTTGCTTCCAGATCGGAGCGGGCCTTGTCTTCCAAAGACAGTGTTTCCTTGATCCGGTTTTGCGTGGCAAAACCAGCGAAGAGCGGCACGTTCAAGCTCAGACCGATGGTGCCGACATTGGCGCGGCTTTCGATGCCGGGACCACTGGCCGAGCCGTTGCGGTTGGACACCGCGGTGTAGTTGCCGTTCAGGTCAAGCGTGGGCTTGTGGCCAGCCTTGGCCTTTTGGGTTTCCAGCTCTGCCACTTCCAGGGCTACTTGTTGCAGCTTCACGCCTGGGTTGTTGGCCTCAGACTGTTGCACCCACGCATTGACGTCGGCGGGTTCGACAGGGCTCAGCACTACGGGCGCCTTCAGAGGCTTGGGTGCGGCGTTGGGTTGACCCACCAACTGGTTCAGCGCCAGGGTCTTCACCAGCAAGTCGTTTTCGGCGGCGAGCTGTTGTGCAATCACGAGGTCGTACCGGGCCTGTGCTTCGCGCGAGTCAGTGATGGTGGATGTGCCGACTTCAAAATTGCGCTTGGCCGATGACAATTGCTCACCGACAGCTGACTTCTGACTCTTCACAAACGCCACAGTGTCAGTTGCGGCCAGCACATCGAAGTAGGCCTGGCTGACGCGGATGAGCAGGTCCTGGTCGGCGGTCAGCAACTGCGCCTGCGCGATGTCGACCTGCTTCTTGCCCTGTTCATACGTCGCCCAGTTGGCAGGGCGGTACAGGGGTTGCGACATGGATACGGTGCCGGTATCGGTCTGGTAGGTGTAGTTATTGGCGACGATGGCCGGTGCTTTGGTGTCTTGGTTGGTCTGCGAGGTGCCCACTACAAGGCCCGCAGTGGGCAGCAGCAAGGCTTTGGCCTGGTCGGCCTTGGCCAGCGATGCGCCATATTGCGACTTGGCTGATTGGTAGGTTGCGTCATAGGCCTGGGCCGCGGTGTATAACTCCACCAGGCTCTGGGCTTGCGCCGAGAACGAGATGCTGGCACCCAGTGCTAGCACCAGCGGGAGAAGGCGAAAACTCGATGAGGCGGAGCGACGGGTCATGGTGTGATTTCTCAGGCTTTTAAAAAGGGGTGTGCGGTCAATAACGCGCAATACGGGGATCGAGTTCGGCAGACCAGGCGTGTATGCCACCGGCAATATTGGCCAAATGTTCGAATCCGCGGCTCTGCAAAAAGTTGGCTACCTGCATGCTGCGCCCGCCGTGGTGGCATAGGCAAGCAATCGGCTGGTCTGGGTCTAGCTCGGCCAGGCGCGCGGGGATGGTGCCCATGGGTATGGCCATCAACATAAAGCCATTGGCTGTGACGCTGGCGATCTGCAGTTCATGCAGCTCGCGTACGTCCAACACCATGGGTTCTCCGATTGCACGAACGCCGTCTAACCACTGGGCGAGACCTTGGGGGCGTATTTGCGCAATCATGGACATTCCGAAGCTACTTACAGTTTGAAGTGCGAAGGCTCGGGGAAGTTTTGCAGGCGTGGTGCGAGTGTGTCCCAGCCCTTGACGGTACTGAACTCGGTCTCACTGGTGCGGGTCACGATGGTGGCGCGCATGATGGGGTCGTCTCCGACGATGGCACCCAGACGGCCACCCACCTTGAGGAGACTCAGCAGGCTGTGGGGGATCTCGGCGACCGAGCCGCTCATGGCGATGACATCAAAGCTGCCGTCAGCTGCATCCAGCTGGGCGCCGTCGGCGTGGCGAACTTCCACGTTTGAGATGCCGGCATAACGCAGATTGCTGCGGGCGATGTCGACCAAGTCTTCATTGATTTCCAATGTCAAAACGCGTCGCGCCAGTTTGCCCAGCATGGCAGCCATATAGCCCGAACCGGTGCCGATCTCTAGCACAGCATCATTCGGGCGCACGCACAAGTCTTGCAGCATGCGTGCGTCCAGGCGGGGCTCCAGCATGCACTGGCCTTTTGCAATGGCTTCGTCGCCCGAGCCCATCAGGGGAATTTCAAGGTCCGCAAAGGCCAGGCCCTTGTGGGCGGCTGGGACGAAATCTTCGCGCTTGACGGCCGACAGCAGTTCCAGCACGGTGGCATCGGAAACATGCCATGGCCGAATCTGCTGTTCGATCATGTTGAAGCGGGCTTGTTCGATGTTCATTGGTCGATACTCCATGGCGTGTGTTGGCGGTTAACCGGCGATTTTACGTGGGCGCATTTCATGGGGATGCAATGTGTGTCCGTGCCTGGGCGACGGGCGGACGCACGCTGAGGCCATTGAGCAGGGTTTCTAGATGGACTGCGATGTATTTCTCCGGGTCAATGCTGTCGCTGCTGGCCAGGCAGGTGCCCAGCGAGTGCTTCCACATGGCCAGGTAGAGCATCGGGGTCAGCACGGCGTAAACGCCATACTGAAGGTCCATTGGTTGAAATTCGCCGCGGTCTACGCCGCGCTTCAGGACGCGCTTGAGCAGGTCGTTGCCGGGTTGAATCACTTCTGTCTGGTAGAAGGCCGCCAGCTCAGGAAAGTTGCCGGCCTCGCTCATCATCAGCTTGGTAATTCCCGACGCCTTGGTGGAGCCAATGCGCTCCCACCAGGTCCTGACGCAGTAACGCAGCATGTCGGGCGTGCTGCCAACGAAATTGTCGAACTCATCATTCCACTCGTCAAAGCGGCCCGAAATATTTTCCCGAACCACGGCCTTGAACAGCTCTTCTTTGCTTGAAAAATACAGAAACAAGGTACCCTTGGATACGCCAGCCCGCTTGGCCACCTCTTCGGCCCGTGTGCCAGCAAAGCCCTTTTCCACGAAAAGGTCCAGTGCGGCGGCCAGTAATTCTCCCGGACGCGCGTCTTTACGGCGTTCGCGCTTGGCCCGAACAGTGGCGGCAATCTCGCAAATAGGGCAGGAAGATGGCATGGTGAGTTAATGACTGGCTGGTTATTAGTGTATCGTATGGCCCCTGCGACGTCAAGGTCAAGGTGACAGACGACGACTAGCGTGCGACGAAAGCACCAAAACGCGAGACAGACGAAAATACAGGTCACATGATGCCCACATTTACTTGCCGCCCGCCACGGTGTGACCTGATCAACGCCTGCCAACATCATATGGGGACGGTGCGAGGCAATTGCAACGCCCGGGCTGCGCGGGGCTGATCGGCATGTACCACGGTGAACGTTTCAACAGCATCAGCCACCTGGTCGGAGCCGGTTTGGCGCTGCTCGGGGCGATCGCATTGGTCGTGCTGGCGGCCCAGCAGGGTGATCCCTGGAAGATCGTCAGCTTCACGATCTATGGGGTCATGCTGGTGACGCTGTATGTGTTCAGCACGCTGTACCACAGCATGCGCGGGCGCGCCAAGGACATTCTGCAAAAGTTTGACCACTGTTCGATCTACTTGCTGATTGCAGGCAGCTACACGCCGTTTGCGCTGGTGTCGTTGCGCGGCGTCTTGGGCTGGTGGCTCATGGCGGGCATCTGGGCGCTCGCACTGGTTGGCATCATCCAGGAAATCTGGTTCGCCAAGGGCGCTCGCGTGCTGTCACTCGTGATCTATCTGCTGATGGGCTGGCTCGCCCTGGTCGCGGTGGTGCCGTTGTGGAAGGCGCTGACACCCATCGGTTTCATGTGGCTGGCCGCAGGCGGCGTGTTCTATACCGGCGGCATTTACTTCTATGTCGCCGACCAGCGTATACGCCACGGCCATGGACTGTGGCACTTGTTTGTGCTGGGTGGCAGCATGTGCCACTTCTACACCGTGCTCGCTTTCGTGGCTTGACTATTTCTTGGGCGGCGCGCCGGCGGCCGCGTGGGTCGCACTTCAGGCCCCTGGTTTGCCTTCGGGCGCACAGCACATTGGCCGAAAGAGCCAGGGCTGCGAAAGGCGCTGCGCGTAAGATCGACAGCTTCCATCCGACCAACGGATTTCAACGGAGTACACCCCATGACAGCATCCCCTGAACCATCACAAACCATTACCCTGGGCGGCGGATGCTTCTGGTGCACCGAGGCGGTATATGTGCAGGTCAAAGGCGTGCTGGACGTGGAGTCTGGCTACTGCAATGGCCACGTAAGTAACCCCAGTTACGAGGACGTCTGTACCGGCAGCACGGGCCACAACGAAGTTGTCAAACTGGTGTACGACCCGGCGCAGGTCAGCACGCGCGAGGTGCTGGAGATATTCTTTACCATCCACGACCCGACCACGTTGAACCGTCAGGGCAACGATTCGGGCACGCAGTACCGCAGCGGGGTCTACTTCTCCACCGCCGAACAGCAGGCAATGGCGCAGGAGGTGATTGCGGAGATGCAAGCCAGCGGCATCTACAGCCGGGCAGTAGTCACCGAAGTAGTGCCTTTGAATAACTACTGGCCGGCGGAGGCGTACCACCAGGACTACTTTGAACGCAACCCCAACCAGGGCTATTGCATGGCCGTGGCCGCGCCCAAGGTGGCGAAATTTCGCAAGACTTTTGCCCGTCTGCAGAGACCCTGAACGCCCCCCCGCTGCGGGTGCCAAATGCTATTCATTTGAGAGTCACTCGCACGCATTCAACGAGGCCCGCAGGCAATTGTTGGGTAGCTGACACGATCGCCAATTGCAGACGCCGGTCAGGGGCTACGCAGAGCGTCCCTTAAAAGGCCCTGTGAGAGAATCAATGTATATGAAAGCGGTGTTCAAGGTCAGGACTTACGTGTGTGGAGTGCTCATGCTGTGCACCGCCGTGGGCAGTTCGGCTTTGACTTTGGGGCGTGCGCAGGGGGCGATATTTGTCGGCAAGCCGTTGGATTTGCGGGTGCAACTTCAAGCTGATACCAGTGAAGAATTGCAAGCCGCTTGCATGGGCGCGGAGGTCATTTATGGTGAGACCCTGGTTGATGCATCGCGGGTGTCGGTCAGTATCGACGCGGCCGAAGGCAATGCAGGCCGAACACCCAGCGTGCGGGTGACGGCCACGACGCTGATAGACGAGCCCATTGTTACTGTCAATTTCCGCGTCGGCTGCCAGCAAAAGTCGTCCAAGCGCTACACCCTCTTTCCCGATGTCGCCACCAACGTAGTGGAGCCAACTGCCCGTCCGATGGCCCGCGCGCCAGCGCCACAGGGCGCGGCTGCAGATGTGTCGCTAGCGGTCCTGGGTGCCCCGCCCACTGCACTGGCTGCCGAATCTCAAGCCGGCAAGCCCAGGAAATCCAGGGCCAGCACCGCAGTACCAGATGCGCCCAGCGCCAGCAAGCGCGAACGGCCCTCGGCGCCGGTGACCCAGCCGATCACCAGCCCGGCACCCGTAGTTGCAACCTCCGGCAAATCTGTCCGAACCCAGGCGGCGGCCAAAATCAGTCGCAAATCCCGCCTCAAGCTGGACCCGTTGGACTTATCGATTGAGCGCGATCCGGTGTTGCAGGCCACGACCGAATTGCTGACCGTGCCGCAAGAAAATGCCGCGCTGCGCGCCCAGGCCGCCGCACTTTGGCGCTCTCTGAATGCCAGCCCTGAAGAGCTATTGCTGGAAGAAGCCAAGACCAAGGCATTTGAGAAAGACCTGAAGTCTTTGTATGCCGTCACGGCCGAAAACCAGAAGGGGTTGACGGACCTGGTAGGTAAGGTGCAACGGGCCGAATCCGAGCGGTATGCCAATCCCCTGGTCTATGCATTGGCTGCCTTGTGCCTGCTGCTGCTGGTGGCTATTGTGTGGGCCTGGCACCGTGCGCGCTTGGCACGTCCTGCGAGCTGGATGCACGGAACGAAAGATACCGATGCCAATGACAGCCTGCTGGCCGAATTGGTGAAATCACCGCCTGCAAGTCGCCCCACTGCACAGGCCCATCTGGCGCCCACTGCAGTCGTGCTACCTGCCGAAGTGGCCTGCCCCGTTGTGCCCACGACGACGCTGGACCTTGACCTCGATGCCTTTGAGTTGCACACGGGGCCGATGCCACCAACCGCACCCGCACCCTCACCCGCACCCTCTTGTCCTTCACGGCCGCTACCTTTAGCCGCATCGCCCAGCGGCGGCCGCGACCTGTCGGTCAGCATTTCGGGCGGGCTACGGGCCATAGACTCCGCCGAGTTGCTCGATGTGCGGCAACAAGCCGATTTTTTCGTCGCCCTGGGCGAGCACCAAAAAGCGATTGACGTGCTGACAACGCGGATCGCCCAAGTGGGTGAATCCAGTCCCCTCGTGTGTCTGGACTTGCTAAAAATTTATCACACGCTGGGCCGGGAATCCGAGTTCGAATTCATGCGCCAGGAGTTCAACAACTGGTTTACCGGTCGCGTACCCGTCATAGACGATTTTGGCAACGAAGGCCGCTCACTGGAGAAATACCCCAAGGTGATCGACCAGATCGTCGCGCTGTGGCCCGACCCCCGGGTGCTGGAGTACATAGAGAACTGCATCTACCACCACTCCACCGACGTCTACGAACCCGACTTTGATTTGTTGGCCTACCGCGACCTGTTGCTGTTGCACGGGATCGCCAAGCGCATCGTACGCCTGACGGAGGACGCCAGCGACAGCCAGGCCGCCAGCCTGGTGCGCATTGCGGCGCGCGCGCCTTCAGGGGCGCCTGCGGATGCGCAGGGCGCTGGCGATGTGGCGCACCGCGTCGGCGCCCAACACCGGGGTGCGTGGCGGCGCAATGCTGCCAAGAATGCGCAGATACCCGACAGCGCGGCAGACGTTGATAGCCGCGGCGCTCCCTTGTCGGCCATGCGTTTGCCGCCCATGCCGGTTGTGGTTCATGACCCAAATGCCGTATCGCTGGACCCCGGCCCGGTGGATGACCCAAAGGCCACGACGGATTTCAATTTCCTCAACCTGCGCTGAAAGGCTGGGCCTTAACGGACACCTTTCGTGGGAGGCGTGTCCACAGGCGCTTCCAGCTCCATCCGGTTGAGCTTCTCCAGCAGTGTCAGCGCTTCTGACACCAGCGAGGGGTCGTCAGACTCCAGCACTTCACTGGCTAGATCGCGTGCTTCGTTCCAAAGCTCCAACCCCGCCGACTCTTGCGCCAACGCCAGTGTGATTGTGAAGTCATAGCCCCTGGAACCGGAGTCGGGGTCGAGGGGTTCTGGTTCCAGACCGAATGCAGGTTCCATGTCGGGCATAGGTGTGGGTGTCGGTGCAAATGCCGACCCAGTTTCTGGTTCAGGTGTGGGTGGGGGTTCAGACAAGGGCAACAGGGCGAGGAAGGGATCGGGGTCCGGTTGAGGTTCTTGCACCGACTCGGACTCGGACGCAAAGTCTGCCAGCCTGTTGCCGTTCCGGTCCCCATCCTCGTCTACCAACGAAAAGATGACCTCTTCGTCGGCCGGTGGAGGGGGCTCTTGCACGGGCGAGCGTTGTTCCTGCTCCTCCCAGGGGCCCAAATCAAGGTCCAGGTCCAGATTCGAGGCCGACGTGTTGTTCGGCTCGGGTGCCCCGAAGGCGTTGGTCGCCACCGCCCCGTCCAGCCGGGCGTGTACGCTGGGTGTTGTGTCATGGCCGGAGGCTGGCGTTGCATACAGATCCAGATCCAGATCGAGTTCTGCGTGGGCACTGTCGTCCCGGTCTTGTTGCTGCGCGCGGGCTTCGCGCTTTTCGGCCAGATATTTGCGCACACGGGTCACTTCGCCGGCCGCCGCCTCGGGGTCGAATTCCATATGTGGATCGTGCCGCGCAAAAGGACTCTGACCAGACTCAAAAGGTGGCGTGGTGTCGCCAGGCATCGCGTTGAGGTCATTCCAGGCCAGCGCATCGTCGTACGGAGCCAGCATGGGCGGCTGGGTGCTGCTGGGGGCATGTAGGGAGAGGCCATGCTCGGACAAGGGCGCACGCGCGCTGACCGGCGACACTGTGGGCGCCTGCTCTGGGTGCGCGTCGATCCACCGGGTCTGGGGCCGGCGCCATAGATACCACCAGACGGTGACCGTGGCCAGCGCCAGGACGGAGCCGACACCGAGCATCGTGCTGTCCACACCGGAGAAAAAGCCTGGTATATCGGACACGATGGCGGTGTAGGGGCTCGCGGATTCGCGGACCTGCAACTTTTTGAGGGACTGCTGCGTGGCTTGCGCTTGCTGCTGCAGGGCCTTCACTTCGGTCTGCATGCGGTCCCAGGGGGTGCTACCCGCCTCAGCAGGATTCTGTGGCGGGTTGGAGGCTACCGGCAGTGTTGAATTGGAAGGCAAAGGGGTCTCAACGTATAGGGGCTGGGCGCCGGGCGCACGCCCGTCTCACCATGTGCGGCGAATGATAGTCCATGGGCAGACCCGCCCACTTGGACAATTGGGGGGAAAATGGCCTTTAACCATGTGGAGGGCCAGCCCACCACGCATTTCTCCGTAAAAACACTTTCAGACATGCCATCCACCGCCGACATCCGTATCCGCAGCGTGCGCCCCCTCATTTCACCAGCCATTTTGGAGGACGAACTGCCGCTGGGCGACGCCGGCGGCGGTGCCATCCACCAGGCGCGCCGCGACGTGGCAAGGGTCATCACGGGACAGGACGACCGCTTGCTGGTGCTGGTGGGGCCTTGCTCCGTGCACGACCCGGTCTCGGCCCTGGACTATGCACGCAGGCTGGCGCCCGTGGCCCAATCCCTCGCCGGCGACCTGTTGGTGGTCATGCGCGTGTATTTCGAAAAGCCCCGCACCGTGGTCGGCTGGAAGGGCCTGATCAACGACCCGGGGTTGGACGGCAGCTTCCAGATCAACCGGGGCCTGCGATTGGCGCGCAAGCTGTTGCTGGACATTACCGACGTGGGCCTGCCCATTGCGACCGAATTTCTGGACACCACGTTGGGCCAGTATTACGCCGACCTGATCTCCTGGGGCGCCATCGGTGCGCGCACCACCGAGAGCCAGATCCACCGCGAACTAGCATCGGGCCTGTCGATGCCGGTGGGCTTCAAGAACCGCACTGACGGTGACCTGCAGGTGGCGGTGGACGCGATTTTGTCGGCACGCCACCCGCACTGCTTTCCGTCTCTGACGCACCAGGGAGCCCCCGCCGTGCTGACCACGTCGGGTAACGAACACGGGCACCTGGTGCTGCGGGGTGGCAGCCGCAGTGGCCCCAACTTTGACGCCGCCCATGTCGCTGAGGCGGTTGCTTTGCTAAAGAAAGCCGGCGCACCAAATGCCATCCTGGTGGATTGCAGCCACGCCAACAGCAGCAAGCGTTTTGATCGCCAGCCCGAGGTCGCGCGCGATGTAGCCGCTCAGGTCTCAGCGGGCCAGCGCGCCATCATCGGGGTCATGCTGGAGAGTCATCTGGTTGCCGGTACACAGCCGGTCGTGCCCGGCCAGCCTTTGACGTACGGCCAAAGCATCACCGACGGCTGCATGGCGTTTGGCGATACGTTGCCCGTGCTGGAAGAACTGGCCCAGGCGGTGCGCAGCCGCAGGCTGAAATAGCAAACGCAACCCATGCGCGACAGTCAATCGCTATAAATTCGATAGCTGGTTGCGCATATTCCACGAGGGCTACAGCCCATTTTTCTTAAGCAGACGCCGCGTCAATCGTCCAGGCGGAACACCGACACGGCTTGCGCCAGCCGTTGGGCCTGCTCCTGCAGGCTGGTAGCAGCGGCGGCCGATTGCTCCACCAGCGCCGCGTTTTGTTGGGTCATCTGGTCGAGATGGTTTATCGCGGAGTTGACCTCGCCAATGCCGTCAGACTGCTCGTTTGCTGCCGATGTGATCTGGCCGATGGTGACGCTGACACGCTGCACCGAACCCACAATTTCGTCCATCGTACTGCCGGCGTTTTGCACCAGCGTGGTACCGGCCGTGACCCTGTCCACCGATGCTCCGATCAGCGTTTTGATCTCCTTGGCCGCCTCGGCACTGCGCTGGGCCAGACTGCGCACTTCGCTGGCCACCACGGCAAACCCACGTCCCTGCTCGCCGGCCCGTGCGGCCTCTACCGCCGCGTTCAGCGCCAGGATGTTGGTCTGGAACGCAATGCCATCGATGACGCTGATGATGTCGGCAATCTTGCGCGAACTTTGGTTGATGGCTTCCATCGTGCTGACCATCTGGCCCACCACGGTGCCCCCACGCGCGGCCACCGCTGCTGCAGAAGCGGCCAGTTCGTTGGCTTGG
Organism: Rhodoferax sp.; assembly: GCA_025351745.1. Taxonomy (GTDB): domain Bacteria; phylum Pseudomonadota; class Gammaproteobacteria; order Burkholderiales; family Burkholderiaceae_C; genus Allorhodoferax. The sequence continues at coordinate 30,679 of JANXVI010000362.1, read as the reverse complement.
CGTGCTGAGTCGGCCGACTGGCGCACGGTGGCGGTCAGCTCTTCCATGCTGGAGGCGGTGCGCTGCAGGTTGCTGGCGGTCTGTTCGGTGCGCACGCTCAGATCCTGGTTGCCGCTGGCAATCTCGGCGCTGGCGGTGCCGATGCTGTCCACCGCTGCGCGCACCTGTGACAGCGCAGTCTGGTAGCGCAGGCGCATGCCATCGACCTCGCGCACCAGGGCGCCGATTTCGTCGTCGCGCCCCGACCGTGACGCAGAGGTCAGGTCGCCATCGGCAACAGCCCTGACCACGGTGGTCAGCTCACCCAATGGCTGGCTGACAGTACGGCGCACCGCCACAAAAATAGCGGCGGCCAGCAGCACGGCGGCCAACACCATCAGCCCCCAGATCATGAACATGTTGCTCCAGTGTCGCTGCGTGGATTCGCTCTGTGAGACCTCGGCAATCACCCATGCATTACCGCTCTTGGCCTTGCGCATCAGAGCCCACCGGTTAGACGCGGTGGGCTGCAGCAGCGCTGCGGCCTTGTCCACCCGACCGTCGGGTGATGCGGCCAGCGCGTCCAGGAACGCTTTCGCCTGGGGCGAGACTTCGCTCAACTTCTTGCCATTGCCATTGGGATGGACCAAAAAGACGGCCTCGGCTGGCGCGCTACCCGGATCGATGACGTACACGCCACCCGTGTCAAAAAACTTGGCGTTGGCCACTTGTTGGGTCAGCTCAGCCTGCAAAAGCGTCAGGTCTCGCGCCGCCGACAAGATGCCAATGAGCTTGCCCTCGGAATTATTCAAGGGCTCGTAGTGAGCCATATAGGGCCTCGCGAAAAGCACCTCACGTCCGGTATAGGCCTGGCCGGCAAGGATGCGTTTGTAGGCAGGGTGGGCGTGCTCCAGCGGTGTGCCCAGAGCGCGATCACCATCCGGCTTTTTTAGCGACGAGGTGATGCGCACAAAGTCGTCGCCCTTCTTGGCGAATACGGTACCCAGGTTGCCCGTGTTGCCCGTGAAGGTGTCAACATCGCCAAAATTGTTGTTGACGGCGGCACCGTAGCTCTTGATCTCGCCGGTGGCCTCGTCCTGCGACATCGTGGCCTCGAATGACTGTTGCAGCGTCTTGGCGGCGCGCAAGACCAGGTCGCGCTGGGTATCGTCGGTAGCTTCAATGGCCCGAGCGATGCTTTTCACCTTGTCGGCCACCGAGTCTTGCACCTGCTGGCGTGCCGTGCGGCCAGCCAGCAGACTGATCGCCAGTGCAAGCAGCACAAGAATGGTGACGATGATGCCCATGGCCAGCAGGGTGAGCTTGCGGGCAACCGATTGGGGTGGCGGGGTCTGGTGGTTCATCTCTGCACTATTGCCGCTGGGTCTGGCAGCGTCAAGTCGCCACAGACCTCACCAGGGGGTGCCCGAGCAGCCTGTTTCCAGAAGAGAAATTGACAATCTAGCCACCCAAGCGACTAGGGAATGTACCGAGCAAATCGTCTGTGGATTGTCGCCACTATGACATTTCGCTGTCATTCTCGGACGTAGCATCTGCGTCTCCTTTTGTTGGGCTATCTGTATGAAATCTACCTTTGCATCCCCGTTCTCCCAGCCGACCACCGCACAATCCCCAACCGCAGGCCCGTGGCCCTCTCGCCGGCGCGTGTTGGGCGGGATCGCGGCCTTGCCCCTGGCCGCCGCCGGGTTGCAAGCCCGCGCCGATGACGCCAGCCCGATCAAGCTGGCCCAGTCCATCGCATTGAGCGGCCCCCTGGGTGAGTTGGGCCAGGCCATTCACCAAGGCGCAAAAGTCTGCTTTGCCGCCATCAATGCCAAGGGCGGTGTGAATGGGCGGCCAGTAGAGTTGACGGCGGTCGATGATGGTTACGACGTCAAACGCGCGGTGGCCAATGTCACCGGCTTCATGGAAGACAACAGCAACTTTGCCCTGTTTAACTGCATGGGTACGCCGATGATTGAGGCCATGCTGCCCAAGGTCGTGGAGTCTGGCATACCGTTTTTTGCGCCGTTCTCCGGCGCCCTGTCCATACGGCCCAAGAACACGCGCAGTGTATTCAACATCCGCGCCAGCTATGCCGATGAGGCCGATCAACTGGTGCAGCATCTGGCCACCGTGGGTATCAAGCGCATTGCCATCGTTTACCAAAACAACTCGTTCGGCAAAGAGGTATTCAATGCCACCCAGCAGGCCATGGCCCGCTACAAGCTGGAGGCCATCGCCACCTTGACGGTAGAGAACGACTCGTCTGATGCGGAGTCTGCGGCCAAGAAGATTGCCGCTTCGGCGCCCGAGGCCGTGCTGGTGGGCTTGGCGGGCAAGCCGACCATTGCCTTTGTCAAGGCGGTGCGCCAGGAGCGCAAGGGCTTGCAGCTGTACGCGTTGTCCATCATGGGTGCGGCGGCCACCATCAAGACGCTGGGAGCGGATTCCACGGGCATGACCATCTCACAAATCGTTCCGCTGCCCAGCAATATGTCGCGGCCCGTGGTGCGGGATTTCCAATTGGCCTGGAAGGCCGCCAATGTGACGCTGGAACCCTCCCACCTTGCGCTGGAGGGCTATATCAACGCGCGCGTGTTTGCCGATATCCTGCGGCGCGCCGGGCGCAACCCCACGCGCAGCAGTTTCATTGACAACGCCTGGAGCACAAAGAACCTGGACCTGGGCGGCTTTGCGGTGAGTTTCAATGAGTCGGCCTTGAACGCCTCGCGCTTTGTGGAACTGACGATGGTGTCGGGCAACGGGCGGTTCATTCGCTGACGCGAACGACAAAAGCGGTATCCTGTAAGTCGCAATCCCTGTTCACCACAGGACCCCGCTGGGCGGCGCGGGTCTCGGCAACCGTGCTTTCGCACCGAGCGCCACGGCACCATGGCGATCTGGCTGATCAACGGGATGGCGACACCGTGGCATAGCGAAGCCCATGCCGACACCTTTGCCACTGCGACTGGCGAACCCGTGAAGCAAAATACCAACGCCGGCGAACAGCCGGTTGGGCAAGCAGTGGGCAAGTCCAAAGGCCAAGACTACGCCCACGCACCCAGCGACGCAAAAATCGCAAGTAAATGCCCTGCGACAAAGAAAAGGGCGGCTTGCATAAAAGAGATTGAACCCAACCGGCCGTGGACCGACTCAGTAACGATACCAACCCAACATTGAGGATTAGAAAATGAAACCACAGAAACCAAATCGGGCGATAGTGACTGCACTGGGAATCTTCGCATTGTTTACAGTCTTGTCCACTTCAGCCGCGGCTGCAGACTTCAATCCGCAGCCAGATCCTCCGGGGAAAAGCAAGACGCTCACTGATGGTCAAAACCACACATCGGATCACCATGGCAAACAGGTCCCAGCCATGGTGAAATCAGATAAGTCTAGCGATACACGCATGCTTTTGCCTGCGGTAAAACCTGTCAAGGCGATCCCGGCCGATCCGCAGAAAGTCGGCGCAACGCAAGACGTAAAGAATTAGAACAATAGGAAGAACAAAATGCGTACTCTGTTGATAGCAAGTCTTTTGATGGTTGCCGGTAGCGGGGCATGGGCCTGCACGAGTAACGAAATCGCTACGGGTGTCGATGCAAACGGAAAGACCATTTGCGTGGAAGCGAATGTAGGCAATGCGCCGAGCGGCGGCAACCCGGTTGGGCAAACGGGGGGCGCGGTCACAGGTGGCAGCCCTGTTAAGCAATCGTCGCCCTTCCCCGGGAAAGGGTGCATGGCCACTTTAGCGTCGTATGCCAGTGATCAACTGAAAGCGAATCTGGTCAGCGACAAAGCCGTCACGCAAAGCGTCATCGATTCCATCGGTAGCACCACCATCTCAGAAGCTGAATTGGGCGTGAAGTGCGCCAGCGTTTGCCAGGCCTTTGACGAATTGACTGCCAAAATTACATCGGCAAAACTGGGCCCACCCACGGGTCCTGGCACACCTGCGTACATGTACAAAAGCATGCAGTATCCGTCGATGCCAGGCCAGGCTGAAATGCATGCGTGCATACCCGCTGGGTTGACCAAGAATTGGTGCCCAAAATCCGGGTCAGGCGTGGGTGCCGGTCCTTCACGCATCGAAAACCCGCTGGACAAGATCAAGGTCTGCATTTCAGGTGGTGACGCGTTGGCCAACATGAATTTTTCGGATGCAGACATTGCCCGTGGCTGTGCGCGCCCGAATATTGTGGATGCGGCGGTGCGGATCAAGGCGGAACACCAATGCGTTACGGATGCTGCGCAATTTGACGCAAAAATGAAGCAAGCTGCGATTGACAAAGCGGCCGCCGACGCTGCTGCAAAAGCCGCAGCAGACAAGGCAGCAGCCAACGGCAATGCGCAGCTTCCAAGTGGCAATATCGGCATGACTCCGGGTGCCCGAAAAAAGCCCTAGTCGGTTTTCCCGTAAGCTCAGGATATGTGTACGCAAACCTCTCGTGAATAGCGACAATTTTTTGTATCGCTACCGTCGCCTGCTGGCAGTTCTGCTGCTGCTGGCTGTGCTTTTTGCCGTCGTGCATGGGACGACCCTGCACGACGATTTCAGCCTTGCGTTTTTGCGCCACCAACTGGCGGACAACCAATGGAGCGGACTGGCCATCTTTGTGCTGTTATTTGTCATCGGCAACCTGGTGCAAATTCCGGGCTGGCTATTCCTGGCGGCAGCCGTGTTGATTCTGGGGCGCCTGGGTGGGGCTGTGGTGACCTATATAGCCGCCAGCACATCCTGTGCGTTTACCTTTGTGACTGTGCGCTGGGTGGGTGGTGACGCCATGCGCCAGATCAACAGCCCAATTGCCACCAAGCTGCTGACCCAGTTGCATGCCCACCCCATCCGCAACATCGTGCTGTTGCGCACGTTGTTCCAGACGCTGCCTGCACTGAACTACGCGCTGGCCATGTCAGGTATCCGGTTTGGACCCTACATGCTCGCCACGCTGCTGGGTCTGCCGCTGCCGATCGCGGTGTACTGCCTATTCTTTGACGCGCTGCGACTGATTTTCAATATTGCCTAGGCTGGCGAAAGAGGGCACTTGGCCCTCTAATTTTTGCGCCATTTGAACGTATCGACGGTGTGAATCGACCCAATGTGTAGGGTCACGTCTATTCAGTCCTACATACTTTCACAGGGCATGGGCCCCCACGGTGCGCGCGCCAGCGATGTCAACTCGGTCTCATTGCAAGCGGTTGAATAAAGGGCCAGAGGCCTGAAACTCATTGGTCCTTCCCCCACCGCCAACGCGGCGGTTCGCCTTTGGCGTAACAGATACCGATGAGAACAACCGTCAACACGAGGGTGCAGACAAGAAACGCAATCGCGTCTACCTTGGGCGAAAACACCATGGCAGCCCCGCCCAGCAAGCATGCGAAAGTGGCCAGCACCACCCAGCCTTGCCAGGTACTGGGGGCGCCCCAACCCCAACCGTATTGCTTTGCAGGAAACCAGTATTTCGGTGGTGTACTTGACATCGATCCCTCCTTTTACGTTGTGGCTGATGGTATCCCTGCCTCGCGCGGGATCCTGTACTTCAATCGATTTGATGGCCTTTAAGTCGGTTACCCTTGCGGGCTGACTTCCGATGGGTGTTCCATGCTCGACCAGTTTCTCTCAAAAAAGTTTGTCATCGTTGTTGCGGTCAATGTGCTGCTGGCGATCCTCGCTGTCCAATTGCTTGGAAACGCCGCCGGCTGGCTTGCGCCGTCACGGGCGAGTGCCGGATTCATCCTCGGAGATGGCATTCCCTTCCTGCAGTTCATCGTGTTCGCCACCCTGCTCGAACAGGTGATGTGGACGCTTGCGCGCCGCAGCGCCGATCCCAAAGCGGCGACACGCATTCCGCGTTTGGCGCTGCAGATCGTCACATTCGTGATTTATGTCGTGCTGTTCTCGTCGGCGATCAACCTCGTGTTCGAAAAATCGGTGGCGACCATTCTCGGTGCCTCCGGCATCATCGGCCTGGTCATGGGCTTTGCGTTGCGCGGGCTGGTGTCCGATATTTTTTCCGGGATTGCATTGCAGATCGACGCATCCCTCACACCAGGCGACTGGCTGGACTTTCAATACCGCGGACGCGACCTGTCCGGCAAGTTGCTCGATATCGCCTGGCGCACTGTGGTGATTGCCGATACGTCTGAAAACATTGTGATCATTCCGAACGGTGAGTTTGCGGCGATCATGGTCACCAATCGCTCGCGCCCGAGCCCTGTGTCCGAATACAGCGCCACGATCGAGCTGGATTGCGAGCATGATGAAAAGCGCATCATCGCTATTCTTGGAACCGCAGTTGAACGCGCGATGTTGGACGGAGTGCTCACACTGCCAGCTCCCTATATCCGCGTCGCCAGTGTCAAGGACGGTATCGTTACCTACCGCATGTTGTTTTGCCTGGAGGTTGGACGCGTTTCGCCGACCAAGGCGCGGCATGTCGTACTGTTCTATGCGCTTCAATTTCTGAAATCAGCGGGCGTGCCCATCACGCGTGTGCAGCGCAACGAAATTTCCCGCCCCACTGCGATCGGACAGTTCCACTTTGACCACGCGGCCGCGCGCCTGCACATGTTGTCCAGCGTGCCGTTTCTTTCGATCCTGTCGCCCCGCGACATCGCAGCAGTGGCTGATGAAGTTTTTACCGCGCGCCTTGTCAAGGGGCAGCGTTTATTGGTGGCAGGAGATGCCGGAGACAGCATGTTTGTGGTGTCCGAGGGCAGCCTCGATGTGGTGGTAGAGACGGGAGCGCAACCGGTCATCGTGGGCCAATTGTGGCCGGGCGATTGCCTCGGTGAAATGTCACTCTTCACCGGTGCTCCGCGGTCGGCAAGTGTGGTTGCCCGCGAGCCGACGGTGACCTTTGAGGTTCGCAAAGACACCATGGCGCACATTTTTGAGCAGAACCCGGCCCTCGTCGAACGGGTGGCGCAGTTGATTGCGGACCGGCAGAAGGCCAACGAGTCGGTGCTATTGCGGCCGGGAGACGCTGTCGAGCAGCCCGCTGAGGCGCGCAGCATTCTTTACCGCATCCGGGATTTCTTTCGCCTGCGGCCGGGCTCTGATCCCGCATAGGCACTTTGCCCAACCCGCGCATTGGAGAACATGTCCCTGCTGAGCCGCCACCTGAACGATGCATTGAGGGCAAAGCTGACCGAGCGAGTGACGCCTGGCGGCTTTCGGCTGGAGGACGTGATTCGCTCGGGCCTTTGCCATCCAGAGAGTTCGGTGGGCATCTATGCACCGGATTTTCAGAGCTATCAAGTTTTCCGCGAGCTTTTTGAGCCGGTCCTGCAAGATCTCCGGGCACCTTTGCGCGTGCGGCCCGAAAACCTGGTCTGCCTGAATCCGGCCGCTGTCGTATCCACCCGCATCAGGGTCGCACGCAATCTTGCAGGCCATGCATTTCCCGCTGGCATGTCACGGCCCGAACGATTGAGTGTGGAAGCCAAGATCGTGCGTGCGTGCAGCGCACTGGCAGCGCAATTTCCAGGCTGGATCAGCTCGATGGGCGAAATACCGCGTAGCGCGTTTGGTTCGATGGTCGCTAGGCGCCTCGCGTTCGGCCTTGACGACAAGTACATGGCCGCTGCAGGAATTTTTGCAGACTGGCCCGTTGGTCGAAGCGTCTTCAACACGCGTCGACGGCAGCTCTCCATCTGGATCAATGAGGAGGACCATCTGCGCGTTTCAGTTGTCATGCCCGGCGCATGTATTTCTGCATGCGCTGAGGCAATAGCCCGGGTCATGTCCAGTTTGTCGACGCATCTCGATTTTTGTGTCGATGCGCAGCTCGGCTATTTGACGAGTTGCCCGACCAATGTGGGTTCCGGCATGCGGGCGAGTTACAGGGTGGACATGCGCCTTGACCCTTCGCAAGGGTCAGACCTGAAGAGGCTGGAGTCTGCTGGCATTATTCAGATCCGTGGCGCTGCAGGCGAGCACGCTCCGCGCAGCGGTGACTTTGCCGATGTAGGCTTTCTCAATCGCGTTGGCGTCTCCACAGAACAGATGCTGCAAGACATGGAGATGCTACTTGCGATAATAGAGTCACCGCCCTGACTGATCGATGAAGATTGAACCCCCGCCGTATGCTGCTCTTGCTCTCGCCCGCCAAGTCTCTGGACTATGAAACCCCAGTTGACCCCCAACAACCCCACACGCCTGCGCTGTTTGTCAAACAATCCAAAGAACTGATCGGGCTGCTGCGTGCGCAGTCGCCACTGCAGATTGGCGCGCTGATGTCGCTCAGTGACAAACTGACCGCGCTGAATGTGGCACGCTACCAGGCGTGGTCGTCCAGAGCCACGGTGAAGAATGCGCGCCAGGCGGTGCTGGCCTTTGATGGCGACGTCTATGCTGGGTTGGATGCGCGCAGCCTCAGTACCGAAGATCTGGCGTGGTCGCAAGAGCATGTATGCATCTTGAGCGGTCTCTACGGTGTGCTGCGCCCCATGGACCTGCTGCAACCTTACCGCTTGGAGATGGGCACGCGCCTGGCCAATGCCCAGGGCGACAACTTGTACCACTTCTGGGGCACGCAGATCGCCGACTACCTCAACACCCGACTGCGCACCGACATCAGCCCCGTGGTTATCAACTTGGCGTCGCAAGAGTATTTCAAGGCGGTCGACTCCAAAGCGCTGAAGGCCCGCGTCGTCGAGTGCGTGTTCGAAGACCACAAGAATGGCCAGTACAAGATCATCAGCTTCTTTGCCAAGCGCGCACGCGGGCTTATGGCCCGGTATGCCATCACCCGCCAACTGGTCCAACCCGAGCAACTGCGTTCATTCGATATCGACGGCTATGCCTGGAGTGCAGCCCAGTCCACGCCGCAGCGCATGGTGTTCCGGCGGAAGATGTGAGAATTTGCGGGAGGTACCGCAGCCTGCAATGCAGGAACGGTCTTTCCTCAAGTGATTAAACTGGGCGCTAGCCCTCACCAAAACTGCACTATCCGCTATGAAAATCAAAGCAAACGGTATCCACATCGAAGTCGAAGACACCGCCGAGATCAACCCCCAGGACACCGAAGCCTACACCCGCCCGGCCGTGCTGCTGATCATGGGCCTGGGCATGCAGCTGGTAGCCTGGCCGCCGCAGATGATTGAAGCCCTGGTGGACGCCGGGTACCGCGTCATCCGTATGGACAACCGCGACATCGGCCTTAGCCAGCACTTTGACCAATTGGGCAAGCCCAACATCATCTTGGCGGGCATCAAGTACAAGCTGGGCCTGCGTGTGCGCCCGCCCTACACGCTGGAAGACATGGCGCAGGACGCGCTTGGCGTGCTGGACACGCTGGGCGTGGGCCAAGCCCATGTGGTGGGTGTCAGCATGGGCGGCATGGTGGCGCAGCGCGTGGCCATCGCCGCGCCGCAGCGCGTGTTGAGCCTGACCAGCATCATGAGCAGCAGCGGCGCCAGGGGTTTGCCGCAGGCCAGCCCGCAGGTCACGCGGGTGCTGCTGAAGCGGCCCGCCAGTAACGCACCCGAGGCGGTGGTGGACCACTATGTGCGCCTGTTCAAGGCCATTGGCAGCCCCGGCTACCCGGTGCCCGAGGCGGACATGCGCGAACGGATTTTGCGCGGCGTGGAGCGCAACTTCCACCCAGTAGGCACGCTGCGCCAAATGCTGGCCATCGTGGCCGATAGTTCCCGCGCGGCGCAGCTATCCAAGATCACCAGCCCCACCCTCGTGCTGCACGGGCGGGCCGACCCTCTGGTGCCGTTCGCCAATGGCGAAGACACGGCGGTGCGCATTCCCGGCGCGCGTCTGGTCGGTTTTGATGGCATGGGCCACGACCTGCCGCCGGAGCCGGTGGCCATGATGCTCGACGTGCTGATCCCCCACCTGCAGGCCGCCGATCCACCTGCGCTCTACCGCGCCACCAAGGCCGCAGCATGAACAACACGCCCGCGCAATCCCAACTGGGCAAAACCTCCGCTTACATCGACCATTACGACGCCTCGCTACTGTTCCCCATTCCCCGTGCGGGCAAGCGTGCCGAGCTTGGCGTTGCCGGTGCCCCGCCTTTTTTTGGCGCCGACATGTGGACCGCGTTCGAGTTAAGCTGGCTTAATTTGCGCGGTAAGCCGCAGGTGGCGCTGGCGCATTTCACGGTCCCGTGCGAATCGTTGAATATCGTCGAGAGCAAGTCGTTCAAGCTCTACCTCAACAGCTTCAATAACACCCACTTTGCAGATGCGGATGCGGTCAAAGCGCGCCTGCGTGCCGACCTCACCGAGGCCGTGTGGCGAAAAGAAGGTGAGCCGGCGAAGTCGCCCGCCACCATTGGTGTGACCATCGTGGGCGCTGACCAATTTGACAGCGAGCCAGTACACGAGTTGGACGGCCTTAACCTGGACCGGCTGGACATCGAATGCACGCAGTACACGCCGGCGCCTGCGCTGCTGACGGCCACATCGAATGAACAACCGGTGTCCGAAGTGTTTGTCAGTCACTTGCTCAAAAGCAATTGCTTGGTGACCGGCCAACCTGATTGGGGCAGCGTGCAGATCAGCTATAGCGGCGACCAGATCGAACAGGGTGGTTTGCTGCAGTACATCGTGAGTTTTCGCAACCACAACGAGTTCCACGAGCAGTGCGTCGAGCGCATCTTCATGGACATCTGGACGCGCTGCAAGCCTACGAAGCTGACCGTGTATGCGCGTTACACCCGCCGTGGTGGGCTGGACATCAACCCTTTTCGCACCAGCCACCCGCAGGCGCTGCCGCGCAACGTCCGTACCGCGCGTCAATAGGGTAGGGTTGGAAAGTGCTATACAAAATATAGCGCATAAAGAATATTCTGCGAGGGCTACAGCCCGATTTGTTATATGTGCACCAGTTCAGCAGCGGGGGCCGGGTGACCAAAAAAGTAGCCTTGAAAGGCATCGCAGCCCAGCTCGGCCAGCATGTTGCGCTGCTCGGCGGTCTCCACACCCTCCGCAATCACGGTTAGCCCCAGGCTGTGCCCCAGTGCCACCACCGAACGGGCCACGGTGGCATCCCCTGGTTGGGTTAGCAGGGTGTGCACGAAGGACTTGTCGATCTTCAACTGGTCCAGCGGCAATCGTTGCAAGTGCAGCAGTGACGAATAGCCGGTACCGAAATCGTCCAACGAGAAGCCCACGCCCAATGCCTTGATGGCATGCATTCGGGCGCGGGTCTGTGCGTCGTCGTTCATCAACATGCTCTCGGTCAGCTCCAGCTTGAGCCGCTGCGGGTTGGCGCCGGTCTTGTGCAGGGCGTTGGCAATCTGCGCGACAACGCGCTCGTCATTGAACTGGCTCGGGCCGACATTGATGGCCAATGTCCAGCGCGCGGTGGCTGGCTGCTGAGCCCACAGCACCAACTGGTTGCAGGCGGTATCCAGTACCCATTGACCCAGCAACTGGCCCACGCTGGTTTGTTCGGCCAGTGCGATGAATTGGGCTGGTGCCACCAAACCGCGCGTGCTGTGGTTCCAGCGCAGCAGTGCCTCGGCACCAATGGGCACGCCTTCAACGTCGACCTGAAATTGGTAGAGCAGCATGAACTCTTGCCCCGCCAGGCCACGGCGCATGTCTTGTTCCAGCAGAGCATGGGCGCTGATCGAGGCCTGCATGGCGGGGTCAAAAAAGCGGGCGATATTGCGCCCAGCCGCCTTGGCTTGGTACATTGCCAGGTCGGCCTTTTTGAGAAGAGCATCGCCGCTATCCTGGTCACCCTTAAAGATGACGATGCCAATACTGGGCGTGCTCTCGTGGTGGTGCCAGCGCAGCGCATAGGGCTGACCCAGCGCGACCAGGATTTTGTTGGCCACGCATTCGGCATCTGCCGCACTGTCTGCGCTGGTGGCGCTGAGGCCTTCGAGCAGCACCACGAACTCGTCGCCACCGAGTCGGGCCACGGTATCGCCTTCGCGCACACAGGTTTTGAGGCGGGTAGCCACCTGCTTGAGCAGCGCGTCGCCCAGGTCATGGCCTAACGTGTCGTTGAGAAGCTTGAAATGGTCCAGGTCCAGGAACATCAGCGCCCCGCGCTGGCCGGACCGAGCCGAAATCACCAGCGCTTGCTTGAGGCGATCCAACAGAAGGCGTCGGTTGGGCAATTCGGTTAAAGGGTCATAAAAGGCCAAGCGCTGGATATCTTCTTCCTGCTGACGGCGTTGCGTGATGTCACGTATGACGCTGACAAACGTGGGTCGCCCCGGACGGGCGATTTTGGACACCGACAGGCTGATGGCGAACACGCTACCGTCTTTGCGCTTGCCCAGTATCTCGCGTCGTGTGCCCACCAGGTAGTTGGACCCCGTGGTCTTGAACAACTGCATCTGTTGGTCGTGCTCGCCGGTATAAGGCTCGGGTAGCAATATGCCGACGTCGCACCCCACCAATTCATCGGCGCTGTAGCCGAATAGTTTGACGGCTGCCTTGTTGACGGACTCAATCAGCCCGCGCTTGTTGATCGTGAGTACGCCGTCCAGCATATTGTCCAAAATACTGAGCGTGTGCAAGGCCGCTTCTTGCACTGCGGCTTGGTCGGGGCAGCGCAGATGTTGCGCGTCGGCAGTGGCACAGGCGCAGGCCTTGTGCAGTATCAGGCAACGGCTTTGCGCATCCTTGGCAAAGCAGAAAGTTGGCAGGCTGTGCGCCAGTTCGAACAGGTGGTGCTGTCCTGGCGGCATGGCCGGTTTTTTTTGCATGCAAATATCCCCCGCACCGGTTGTGTACCCCAGACCATTGCGAATCTAACCACGTTTTATGGGGTTTGTATATCCCATGTTTTGGGGAGGTGGCTAAAAATGTCCTTTGCGCTGAGCTACTGGCCCAGGTCTACAAATCGGGTCAGCGGCTGCAGCGCCGGGAACTCCCCACTGCGCTTACCCTTCATCGCCGTCACGGATTCCATCACATGTCGATTGCTCCAGATCGCGCCTTGCAGCCAGCCCATCTGCTTGAGAGCGTCGTCCACCGTGTGGTCGCGGGCATAGTTGATAGCCTGTTTGGTACCCCAGATGGCGACCGGCGGCTTGGCTACTATCTCGGCGGCGCATTGCAACGCTGCGGCCAGCATGGCTTCTTCGGTGTCAAAAATCGCGTTGACCAAACCGTATTGCAGCGCGCGCTGGGCGTCCAGACGGCGGCCGGTGTACGCCAGTTCCTTGACCACAGCCAACGGGATCAGTTTGGGCAGCCGCTGCAGCGTGCCCACGTCGGCCACCATGCCGATGTTGATTTCTTGGATGCAAAAGAACGTCTGCGGCGTGGCATAGCGGATGCAACAAGCGGTCACCATGTCCACCGCGCCACCAATGCAGCCGCCCTGAATGGCCGCGATCACCGGTATGCGCAGCGTCTCCAGCTTGGTGAACGTGGCCTGCATGTCGCCCAGCATGTCGAAAATGGCGGCGCGGCCTTCGGGGCTTTGGTCGTCCATCTGTATGGCGCCGGCAAAGGTCTCCAGCGCCATGCCTGCGCTGAAGTGTTTTCCGGTGCTGCTGATGACCAGTGCGCGTGCGGTGCCTTCGCTGTTGACTTGCGTCAATACTGCGTCCAGCTCGCGCCAGAACGTGGGGTGCATGGTGTTCATCGCTTCGGGCTTGTTGAGCACCAGATGGGCGACGTGGTTATCGGTTGTAAGGGAAAAGCAGGTGAGGGCGTTCATGTCGTCTCCGTTTGAAAGTTGCATCGACTTTAGTCCAAGTCAGGGGAGATAGCTGTCCCGCCGGATCAGGGCGGCTATGTGTTTTGCTCTGTGTCCCCCGCCCTTCGGGCTCCTCCTTTACCTGCGCAAAACACCCACCGCTGCCCCGCGTGGGCTCAGACAAACAGACTGGCAAAAGAGCCTAAAAAAGCCAGCCTGTCCGATCTTCAGTCGCTATCAATTCAGTAGCTTCATGTGCAGGTTTCACGAGGGCTACAGCCTTATTTTCTTGATACGACAGGTCTTCCGACAGCTTGCTCAACGCTCCCATGCGCAGGCCCAGCAGCCGCAGCCGCTTCTGCAACGGGGCACGCTTCAGGCACAGGCCCGCCACGCGGCGTATCTCCTTGGCGTCATTGATATGGTGTTCTACCGTGATGTCGCGCGTGACGGCGGTGAAGTCTTCAAACTTGATTTTGATGCCAATGGTCTTACCCACATAACCCTTGCGCTGCAGGTCTGCGGCCAATTGCTCGCACAGGCGCGTGAAGATGGAGCCCAGCTCCGCCTTGTCGCGCACGGCGTGCAGATCGCGCTCGAACGAAGTTTCGCGGCTGATGCTGACCGGCTCGCTTTCCAGCACAATGGGCCGGTCGTCTTGGCCGTGCGATGCCGCATGCATCCACGCGCCGGTGCGCTGGCCAAAGGTGTCCATCAGCCATTGCAGGTCTTTGGCGGCCAACTGGCCAATCGTTTCGATGCCGTGGCGCTTGAGTTTCTCGTCCGCCTTGGGGCCAATGCCGTTGATCTTGCGGCAGGCCAGCGGCCAGATCAGCGTTTCCAGGTCGGTGTCGTAGACGATGGCAATGCCCTTGGGTTTGTTGAACTCGCTGGCCATCTTGGCCAGCAATTTGTTGGGCGCCACACCTACCGAGCAGGTCAGGCCAGTCGCTTCAAAAATGCATTTCTGGATCAGCCGTGCCAGCACACGCCCGCCTTCGCGCTGGCCACCGGGCACATCGGTGAAGTCGATGTAAACCTCGTCCACACCGCGGTCCTCCATCAGCGGGGCAATGTCGGTGATGATGCCCTTGAACAGGCGCGAGTATTTGCGGTATTCCTCAAAGTCCACCGGCAGCAAAATTGCCTGCGGGCACAGCTTGGCGGCCTTCATCAGGCCCATGGCCGAGCCTATGCCGAACTGGCGCGCGGCATAGGTGGCCGTGGTGATGACGCCGCGCCCGGTGTAGCTGTGCAGCCGGACAAAGGCGTCGATCGGTATGCGTTTGAGGGCGGCGCGTTGTGCTGCGGCGTCCCACGGGGTCTCAGCCTCGTTGGGGTCTGCGTCGGCCAGGTCTTGCGCGCGCAGGGCGTCCAGCGCATCCTGTATCGCCTGGCGCCCTGCAGCAATGACGACCGGCAGGCCCTGGAGCTGGGGGTAGCGAAGCAACTCTACGGACGCATAAAACGCGTCCATGTCCAGGTGGGCAATGCGCCGCACCGGTTTCAACCATCTGAACTGATTTGGTGGATCAGAGCGCCCAGCACATCTTCGGCTTGTTCGTTGTCGACCTGGCAGGTGCCGGCCGCATTGTGGCCACCGCCACCGTACTGCAGCATCAGTTCACCAATATTGGTTTTGCTGCCACGGTCCAGGATCGACTTGCCGGTGGCAAAAACGGTATTTTGTTTTTGCACGCCCCACAGCACGTGGATGGAAATATTGCACTGGGGGTACAGCGCGTAAATCATGAAGCGGTTGGTGGCGAAGATGGTTTCCTCTTCGCGCAGGTCCAGCACCACCAGGTTTTTGTGCACGGTTGCGCAGCGCTCCATCTGCTCGCGCGCTCGGGCCGTGTGGTCGAAGTAGAGGTCTACACGTTCAACGACATCGGGCAACTGCAAGATCTCGTCGATGCCATGGCTGGCGCAGTATTTGATGAGGTCC
Source organism: Rhodoferax sp. (assembly GCA_025351745.1). Lineage (GTDB taxonomy): Bacteria > Pseudomonadota > Gammaproteobacteria > Burkholderiales > Burkholderiaceae_C > Allorhodoferax. Next base: position 15,122 of record JANXVI010000362.1, on the reverse strand, counting down.
ATCATCAGCTGGTAGTTGCTGACGCGAAATTCCTTGAAGCGGCCCAGGCCCGTGCGCGAATCCATCAAATAGTTCAACAACACCCAGTCAGTGGGCTCCAAAATTTCGTCATGTGTGAACTGGGCCGAGTCGGCCTTGTCGACCGCGAGCATCATCTCGTTGCTGATCTTGGGGAAGGCCTTGGCGCCGCCGTAGTAGTCGTACACCACGCGCGCCGCCGATGGCGCATGGGGCGAAATGATGTGGTTGGGGCGCTCGCCCGTGTTGCGCAGCGTCTCGGACTCGTGGTGGTCAAAAGACAAATGGGCTGCGGCAACATAAGGCAGGTTGGTGGTTATGTCGCGGCTGGTGATATCGATCTTGCCGTCCTGCATGTCCTTGGGGTGGACAAACTTGATGTCGTCAATCAGGTCCAGTTCGTTCAAGAGCACCGCGCAGACCAGACCGTCAAAGTCGCTACGGGTCACCAGACGGAATTTGCTTTGGGTCATGGAAAGGTCCTTTGTGCGGGGCGGATCAAAAATTGCAACGGTCTGCAGCACTGTGCTGCGATCCGGTCATCCTAACGCAAAAAACCCTGCGGCAAACTGCTTTCCAGCCCGCGATGGGTGCATAAAGTTCAGGTCGGGTAGCTCCCCCGCAGCAGGATGCTTTTGTCCACCTGCGCCATGTTGGTCTTGCCGCACAGCGCCATGGTGATGTCCATCTCGCGGTGGATGATTTCCAGCGCCTTGGTCACACCGGCCTCTCCCATGGCGCCCAGGCCATAAACGAACGAGCGGCCGATGTACACACCCTTGGCACCCAGGGCCACGGCCTTCAACACATCCTGCCCGCTGCGGATACCGCCGTCCATGTGCACCTCGATCTGGCTACCCACCGCATCCACAATGCCCGGTAGTGCGCGTATCGACGATTCGGCACCGTCCAACTGGCGCCCGCCGTGGTTGGAGACGATCAGCGCATCCGCGCCACTGGCAACGGCCAGCTTGGCGTCTTCGACGTCTTGTATGCCTTTGAGGATAAGCTTGCCGCCCCAGCGTTTTTTGATCCACTCCACGTCGGCCCAGTTCAGGGTCGGGTCGAACTGCTTTTGCGACCATTCCGACAGCGAGCCCATATCGTCCACCCCGGTTACGTGGCCGACGATGTTGCCGAAGTCGCGCCGTTTGGTGCCCAGCATGCCCAGCGCCCATTGCGGCTTGGTCATGATGTTGGCAATGTTTGCCAGCGTCAACTTGGGCGGGGCACTCAGGCCGTTCTTCAAATCTTTGTGGCGCTGGCCCAGTATCTGCAGGTCCAACGTCAGCACCAACGCCGAGCAGTGGGCGGCACGTGCGCGTTCGATCAGGCGCTCGATGAAGATACGGTCGCGAATCACATAGACCTGGAACCAGAACGGGTGGTTGCCAGTGCCCGCCGCCACGTCTTCAATGGAGCAGATGCTCATCGTCGACAACGTGAAAGGCACCCCAAACGCCTTGGCCGCACGCGCCGCCTTGATCTCACCGTCGGCGTGCTGCATGCCGGTAAGGCCCACGGGCGCCAGGGCCACCGGCATGGCAACGGGCTGGCCGACCATGGTGCTGACCGTGCTGCGGTTGTCCATATCAATGGCCACGCGCTGGCGAAATTTAATCGGCTGAAAATCGGATTCGTTGGCGCGGTAGGTGCCCTCCGTCCAAGAGCCAGAGTCGGCATAGTCGTAGAACATGCGGGGTACGCGCTTTTGGGCGAGCACGCGCAGGTCTTCGATGTTGGTGATGGCGGACGTCATGGGTTTGTCTCCTTGAATGGTTGGGGATGGTAGCCCTCTGTGACTAGTACTGGTGTGAAATCCACTGGTGCCGAGTTGAAATATTTTGATGGCATGGGCTAGACTGCGCCGGGCTGATCGAACTACACACGGGAGCAGGCTTATGCTGATATGGGGTGCAATCTGGGGGGCCATTTTGGGCTACTGCGTAGACCGGCACGACGAAGGCGTGGGCTTTTTCCTGGGTGCGGTGTTTGGCGTGTTGGCGGGTTGGTCGCTTCGCAAGGCGGTGCGTACTTCCGCCCGCCAGGCAGCGTTGGACGCGGTGGCAGAGCACCAGGCGACGGTGCCGCCGCCGCGCACGGCTTCCGCCAGTCTGCCAGAGCCGATCAACTCGACCGCGGTTGTGGCAACTACCGCCCAGGCGGCGGACCCGGTGTCCAAAACGGATTGGAGCGAAGACCTGCCCATCCCCATGCCAAAGGGCACGCCCCTTGATGCGCCGACGGATGCGCCGCCCGATTCACCCAGCGTCCAGTCCGGTGTCAGCCAAACGCAGCCGGGTTTTGCAACGGACAAGGCCCAAGATATCCCTGAATTCCCCACCGTGCAGACGCCGGATGTAGTGAGCCGCGCATTTGGCGCCGCACGCAACTGGTTGCTGGGTGGGAACACCATTGTGCGGATGGGCGTTTTGGTGCTGTTTGTGGGCTTGGCTTTTTTGGCCAAGTACGCTGTCGACAACGCCATGCTGTCGCCCGAGTTGCGCTTGGCTGCCATCGCTGCGGCCGGCGTTGGTCTGTTTGTTTTTGGCTGGAGGATGGTGCCCCCACGCTCCGCCGCTTCGCGGGTCGCTGCCCCCCAGGGTGGCGAAATCGCCTTGGGGCGGCCTGGCGGGGACCTGCCACCACGTCAGCCCGACCGCTTGGGCTATGCGCTGACACTGCAGGGTGCGGGAGTGGGAGTGCTCTACCTGACGGTGTTTGCGGCTTTTCGGCTTTACCACTTTTTGCCGGCGGGTGCGGCCTTTGGCGTGCTGGCGCTGGTGTGTGCTTTTTCGACCGCAATTGCGCTGTTGCAAAACGCCATGCCGATGGCCTTCATCGGTTTTGCCGGCGCCTTTGCCGCGCCGATCTTGCTGTCTACCGGGCAGGGCGACCATGTCGGGCTGTTCAGCTACTACCTGATGCTGGGCGCGGCCATCGCAGCCGTGGCGTGGTGGAAGGCCTGGCGCGCGCTGAACCTGCTGGGTTTTTTTGCGACCTTTGGTGTGGCTACGGCGTGGGGCGTGTTGAAGTACCGACCCGAACAATTGGGCAGTACCGAGCCCTTCTTGATCGCTTTCTTTGCCTTGTACTTGGCCGCCAGCCTGATGTATGCCACGCGCCATGGGCTGATGCCGAAACAGGCGGTAGATGCCACGCTGATTTTTGGCTTGCCGCTGGTGGCGTTTGGTTTGCAAGCCGGTCTGGTCCACGGCGTGGAATATGCGACGGCTTTCTCCGCGCTGGCCATGGGCGCCATTTATCTGGCGCTGGGATGGTGGGCACTCAAGCGCAACGTCGCGGGCGATGAATCGGGCAACGACGCCAGCGTAGGCCAGTGGTTGGCTGAATGCTTCGTGGCGCTGGGTTTGGGTTTTGTGACGTTGGCCGTGCCGTTGGCGCTGGACGCGCGTTGGACCACCGCTGTGTGGGCCGCCGAGGGCGCAGCCGTTTACTGGATGGGCCAGCGCCAGGACCGTTGGCTGGCGCGTCTGGCCGGTCTTGCGCTGCAGTTGTTTGCGGCAATGAGCTTCATGCAATCGTTTGAAACGGTCCAGCTTTCGCACTGGCCGATCGCCAATCCGGCCTTCATCGGAGCCATGCTGTTGGCCGTGTCTGCGCTGGCAATAGCGCATTGGTCACGCCCGGCAGACCCCGCGCCCGATGCGCTACCGGCTACGCCCTTTGTGGCGCTGGAGCATGCGTTGTCACCGGTGTTCTTCTGGGTCGGATTTTTGTGGTGGCAGTTTGCGCTGGGCCATGAAATCGAAAGCGGCATGCCCAATGCCGACGGCGTGTGGACGCCGGTTTTTGCCAGCAGCTTGCAGTCGTATCTGCAGATGCTGGGCTGGCTAGGTAGTGCCTTCTTGGCACACCGCTTTGCACTGCCCACGCGTGTGCGACCATGGCCTATTACCGCAACGCCAGCATGGTTCTCTTTGCCGATCATGGTAGTGGTAGCGCTGCAAGGCGTGGCGGAGCTACACAACGTATTCGAAGCTTGGGGCTGGCTGGTCTGGCCAGTGGCCTTGGCCTTGCACTTTGCAACGCTGAAGCAGTTGGACCGCATGCCACCGCAGCGCTGGTGGTCTTGGGTGCATAGCGGTGGCGTGTGGCTGGTGGTCTTGCTTGTGGGCAACCTGATTGTGTGGGCGGTGCAGCTGGCACAATTGCAGGGCACGGCCTGGGCCAGTGTAATCTTCTTGGTGGCCAGTGTGGTCGTGTTGCTGGCCCTGGCGCAGCCAGCCCTCTTTGCGCCGCAAGGGCGCATGCGTTCGCGTTGGCCACTGGACCGCTTTGCCTACGCCTACCTGTGGCGCGCTGCAGTGCCGCTGGCTGCGTGTGTGGCGCTGGGCGCCTTGGTGGTGGCCGTGCATTCCGACGGCAATGCCAAGCCTTTGCCCTATGTGCCCTTGCTAAACCCGACCGACATCACCGTTGCCCTGGCCCTGGCTGCATGCTCCATGTGGCTGGTGCGCGTGCGCCAAAGCGGCATGACCGTGCCACAGGGCATCATGAGCGCGCGCTGGACCCTGGTGCTGGCGGGCCTTGGCTTCATCGCTGTCAACACCGTGTGGCTGCGCGTGGCGCACCACTGGGCCGGTGTGCCGTGGGATGCGGACCAACTGTTTGCATCCTTCCTGGTGCAAACGGGCTATTCGATCTTGTGGACTCTGTTGGCCATGGCGTTGATGCTGGTGGCGCACCGCCGCCATGCACGGCCGATATGGATGGGGGGTGCGGCGCTGCTGGGCCTGACGGTTGCCAAACTCTTTTTGGTGGACCTGTCCAACCGGGGCGGGTCCGAGCGCATCGTCGCCTTCATCGCGGTCGGTGTGTTGATGTTGGTGGTGGGCTACTTTGCGCCAATCCCACCTGCGGCTGTGTCGGCGACGACTTTGGATACTGACGAGGAGACAGCATGAGATTGGTTACGACCTTGAAGCCTTTTGGACTCGCAAGCACGCGGGTCGCCGTTCTTCTGGCCATCGGCGCACTCACAGGCTTGGGTGCGCTGGCCGCTGATACACCACCACCTGCCGACTTCGCATGGCACGCCACGTTGACGCCGCCCACCGGTGCCAGCCTGGCGCGGATCGATGTGCCCGTGCAGGCCTTGCTGGGCATGCGCAGCGGCAATGCAAACGATGTGCGCGTGTTCAATGCCGTAGGCGCCGTAGTGCCCTTTGCGGTGCTGGGTGGCGCGGACCTGCGCCGCGCTGCGCCCTTTGCACAGACCAACAGCTATAAAGCCTACCAACTGTTTGCGGCCAGCAACTCCGACGGCAAGCCTGCACGTGGCACGGTCGAGGTGCGTGTGGACGCAGGGGACCAGCGCAACAGCGCCTGGGTGCGCTGGGACCGCCCAGACATGAAGACCAGCGCAATCGACGCTGCTGCCCAGCCTTTGCAGGCTGCGTTGTTTGATATGCGCGCCGAGAAGCAAAACCTGGGTGCGCTGGACCTGGTGGTGGATATGCCCCACAACGCGCTGGTGCATATGACAGTCGCCACTAGCACCGATCTGATGGACTGGACGCCGGTCGCCACTAAGGGCCCGTTGTTCCAGTTTGATGGTGGCGACGCACCTTCCAATACGGTGTTGGAGTTGGTGCAACCGCTGCAAGTCCAGGGGCGTTATGTGCGCCTGTCGTGGTCTGGGCAGAGCGGGGTGAAGCTTCGCGCCTTGACCGGCACCGTTGCCGCATCGCAAACTGCCGCATCGCCTTTGCGTGCCGATCTGCCGCCAGGAACACCAGACGGCAACAGTGCGCTGAACTGGAGCCTGCCCTTCGCCACGCCCATCGCCGCCTTGCACCTGCAAGCGGTGCAAAACAACAGCCTGGTGCCGGTGCGTATTCTGGGGCGTGGCGACGCGTCACAGCCTTGGCGCACATTGGCGTCCAGCGTGGTCTACCGGCTCGATGGTGTGGGGCAGAGCGGTAGCAACCCGGCCACTGCATTGCATGGTGCATCGGTGCAAAGCCTGCGGGTAGAGGCCGGCAAAGGCATCGCACTGCCCGATGGCGGCATGCAAGCGGCGGTGGAGTTTGCGCCGGTTCAGGTGGCGTTTCTCGCGTCGGGGGCGGGGCCATTCACCCTCGCCGTGGGCCGGTCACAAACGGCCGCTGCTGCGGTGGATGCTTCATTGCTGGGCTCGGTAACACCTGCCAAGCTGATCGAATTGCCTCTGGCCACCCTCTCGAACATCGTCGTGCAGGCGCGGCCTGTAGATGGCCCATCGCGTTGGCTGCCAGAAGGCGTGTCGTTGCGCAGTGTGCTGCTGTGGGTGGTGCTGGGCGTGGGCGTGCTGGCACTGGGTTTTGTGGCCTTGTCGCTGATGCGCCAGATGGGGGTTAAGCGCTAGAGGTTTATAGAGAATTGACCGCTAGCCCTCGCGGAATATGCGCAAGATGCTACACTTTTGGTAGCAACCTAGGCGCCGCGGGTTACTACGCCACAGTTTGTCAAACCAGAAACAGCGCCATCAAGCCCAGCACGGCGGGCACCGTTTGTATGAACAGGATGCGGATCTGCGCGGTGACCGCTCCCCAAACGCCCGCGATGGCCACGCAGACCAGTCCATAAATGGTGAAGGCACGGCCGGTCGCAGCATCCGGCAACAAGAAGCCCAGGGCCAGCGCCGCGGCCAGAAAGCCGTTGTAGCAACCTTGGTTGGACATGGCAGGCTTGAGCATCACGGCCTGTTCCTTGGTCAAGCCAAATGCCCTGCGACCCCGCGTTTCGAACAATACGGTTTCAAGCAGCACAATGTAGACATGGATAAACAGAACGAGTCCGGCAAGCACTTTGGCAGCGAGCAGCATGGTGATAGGTCTTTCAAAAATGGGTAACTACCGTAAAACACAAAAGCGAAGCGCGAGAATACATAATTACGTTATGGTTTATAGTCACCTATGCGACAACTATCACTCCCTCCCGCGCCTTCAGCGTCTGCGCAAAATGGCACCGCACCCGATGGCCGAAAGGTGAATGCCGCATCCACGCAGGCTGCGTTGCGTGCTGCGGGTCGCAAACTGTTTGGGCATCTCGGCTATGAAGCGACGTCGCTGGGTGCTATCTGCACTGAGGCAGGCGTCACCACTGGCGCGCTGTACCACCACTTTGGCGACAAGAAAGGCTTGTTCGCCGCCGTGGCCGAAGAGCTCGATGAAGGCATGGTCAAGCTCATTGCCGCGGCACGTACCCAGGCGCTGACCGGTGGGGCCGATGCCTGGCAAGCCCTGATGGCAGCAATCGATGTTTTTTTGCAGGCGGGGCTGAACCCTGAGCGCCGGCGCATAGGCCTTACCGATGCACCGGCGGTGCTGGGTGCGCATGTCTGGCTGGAGATACGCGAACGCCATGGCCTGGGCGCCATGGTGCAAACGGTACGCACGCTGCAGTCATTGGGCATGCTGCCCGCCGGGGATGTGCTGTTGCGTGCACGGCTGATTCTGGGTCTGCTGTACGGTGCGGTAGAGGCGTTGGCACACCAGCCCGAAGATGCTGCGCAGTCTGCGTTGGCCGAGACGCGGGCGCTGGTGCATGCCATGCTCAACGGCATGCGCCAGCCGCTGCCCTAAGCGCCGCTATTTATTGCGGTGCGACCAGGCCCCAGAGCAAAAACAGGGCGGTAGCCCACATCATCAGCGCGACCAGCCCGTCCAGCGCACGCCAGATGGACGGTTTGCTCAGCCGTTGGCCGAGCCAGAAAACGGCAAGTCCCAGCCCGCCAAACCATAGCACCGAGCCCGCTGCGGCGCCTGCGCCAAACGCTGCGTTGCCGGGTGTGCCCCAGGCCAGCGACGCGGAACCGATCAGCACCGCCGTGTCCAGCCAGGCATGTGGGTTGAGCCAGGCAAAGGCCAGCGCGGCCAAGCTTGCTTGCCGACGGCTGATGGGCTTGGCGCCGTTTGCGGAGCTTGCGGCGGTTGTCAGAGACCCGCGGCCCACCTCTGGCTTACGAAAGCGGGCAAAGGCCTGCGCCCCGTAGACCAGCAAAAACACCGCACCACCACCAATCATCAACGCCTTGACGGTGGGTGACATGCCGCCGACCTGCGCCACGCCAAAGACGCCCAATGCGATCAGCACAATATCTGACGCAATGCACAGCACGACCGTCAGCAGTACATGCTGGCCTTGCAGCCCCATGCGGATGACATGCGTGTTTTGCGCGCCCAGTGCCATGATTAAGGATAAACACAGGGTCAGCCCCGCGTTGAACGCAGGTGCCAGGGGTAGGAGGGTGGTAATGGCAGGCATGGATCTTCAATCAGTCGGAGTGTGCTGTGCGCATACTGCGCATGTGTTGCTGGACGTTTGAAATACCTATAAATTGAACTGACATTGGAAAAAAATTGGCTGCCAAAGTGCTAAACGTGCAGTTGAAGTCGCCCGACGCAGCGCAGCGAGTTGCACGCGCCTTGGGCAGAATTTCTATCGTACAAGATTGCGTACAAAGAATGCGGTGATTTTCTGGTCCACGCTGTGCATCTGGCTGCGGTCGAATCCAGGCAGGTCGTTCAGCATGTCGCCCACCAATCCGCTCAAGCCCGGTGGCAGAGGTGATAGCAATGCGCCGTGGCCGCCGTTGGGCAGGTCGGCAAGGTGTTCGCATGTCGTGCACGCCTCCAGCACGCGGTCGCTGTGGAACCTTGGGTTCAGCCAACGGTCGTGCTGGGCGGTGACCAGGCCGACTGGCACCGCGGGCCTGGCGAGCGATGCCATGTCGAAGTCTGCTGCTGCAGGTACGCCAGCCACCACGGCGGCCACGCGCGGGTCGTGGTGGGACCGGATGGTTGTGTCGGCAAAGCGGTTGCGGATGACGATCAAAGCCGCCCACTTCTTGATGCCGTCCAGGAATCCACCGGTCAGTTGGGTGATCAGACCCACGCAGGCTTGGAAGTCATTCACCAAATTGGCCTCGCAATGGTCCTTGAACCCTGCCGCGGACCAACGGCCACCTGCCATCGACAGCGCGGTATGGCCGCCTGCTGACATGCCGTAGACCCCCACATCGTGCAGCGACAGTAGCGGTGCAAAGCGCGCATCGCGCCCAACCGCATCGATGGCGCGCGAAACCTCTTGGGGGCGGGTCGCCCATCTGTTGGGGCCTGGGTTGCTACCGTCTTTGTTGTTGTCGGCAAAGTGCTGCGGCATGGCGACCACAAAGCCGGCCTCCACCAGGCTGCGCGCCAGGTCGACGTGCACCCAAGGCGCTCCCCCGGAACCATGGGATATGACGATCAGATGGCCATTGCCGCGCTCTGGCACTGCTTGTTCGGCCAACAGCAGGGTAAACGGTCCGCGGGTTATAGGTGTAGCCGTCGCTTTGGTAGGGTAGTACAGCGTGACAGGGCCGTCGGTATCGGTACTAGCAATACTGGTCAGTCCAACGTCTGCTTGGGCCAAACCGCCCACAACGGTGAGTGAAGCTGCACATGCCGCACAGCGCCAGGCGATCGGGACTGATAAAACAAATGAACGCATACATCGATCTCCAATAGAAGCCAACGGCGATGTGCCAGTTGGTGGGCGGACTGTGCCGACCCAGATCGAAGAAGTCTGGCCAAAGCCCGCAGTTGCAGGTTTCGGCTGGCCGATTTCAAGAATCGGCGCTGTATTTTTTGCGAAATTCGGTGGGAGTCAGGCCGGTGGCTGCCTTAAATGCGCGATTGAATGGGCCAATCGACTGAAAACCAGCGTCCAGCCGCAGTCCATTGATGAAGGCGTTGAAGTTGCGGTAGCCCATGCGCTGGTTGATGAGGCGGCGCAATTTGTATTCCGGTGCGTTGAGCCTGGTGGCCAGGCTGGCCAGGCTCATGTCTTCCGCGCGGTACGCGTGCTCCACGGTCATCAGGTGCTGCAACGCTTGTGCCAGACGTTCCTGCGCGGGGTCGGGTGGGGTCAGGGCTTCTGCTATTTCGGGTAAATTTTGGACATTCTCGGGCTTCGGCATGGGAAACAAATTGGAGCTGCCCAAACGCAAAAAGCTTGGACACCAACACGAGGGTTATGGCAAGCAACGCCGTTACATCCAACGTGGCAGTTAGCCCCACCACGCGGCCGTGAGGAGAGCCGAGCCGCGCAGCCAACATTGCCAGCGAGTAGGCCACTCCGGTCGATACGATAAAAATGCGCAGGCGGCGGCGATCTTCCACCAGATCGGCGTGCAAGTGTTGGGCTGCGGCAACCATGGTCAGCACGGCGAAGATCAAAGGCACCGCACGCTGCATGCCCATGGTGACGGGCGCAATGGTGGATGCGCTGTTGGCCAACGCCGCGCAATTGAGACCGCTCAGTGTGGCGGCCGCCAGCCATGCAATGCCATGCACGGGTCGCAGCACGAACTCGTCGTCAAATAGCGCCTGTACAAACACCCAAAACAGCACTGCGTTGCCCACCGAGATGGCGACCCAAGGTGCCTGCCACAGGCGTGGCACCATTTCTTCAAACAATGGTGTGGCGCTGACGACTTGTATGCAAAGTCCCAGGGCCATGGCGACACCCACACGCGTTGCCGCAAACTGAGGACGGTCACGGCACATGACCGTGGCCAGCACCACCAACAGTGCAATCAATGCGCCGCGGATTGCAACGTCAGTCAAGAGCAAAGGCAAAGCCCCAGGCGCCCAAAATGATGGTGTGCTTAGTTCCACTTGGCAAAAACCAACGCGCTCAGTCCGATGCCCAAGCTCCACATCAACCAGGTTTCACTGATGGCGTAGGGATAGAGCATCAGCGCAACGCCAGTCCAGGTGAGTACGGGCTGCGATGTCTTTTTGCCACGACTGAAGGCCACCATGCCCAGCAGGCCAAACACAATGGCGCCAAATAGGTAGGCTGGGCTGGGTAGCACAAAGCCCATGGATTGCAGTGCCTTGATTTCGTTCATACGCTATGGTAGCTCGCACCAAGCGCCAGCCCAAAAGCCCGGTTGTCTTTCAATTGACGCCAAAAAAATTGAACCTGCAGACAGGGTGTGCCGACTCAAAGCGGGACCGCAGCGAGCAGTCAACGCACAAGCGATTCATCGCTTGACCACCAAGATCACCACAAGGAACCGATCATGAACATCAAACTGAAAAATTTTATCCAGGTAGGCGTTTCGACCGCGCTGGTTCTGGGCGTAGGAACGGCCTGGGCTTTCCCCGGACATCTCACAGGCATGAGCGCTCAAAAGAGCATCGTCAAGGTCGGTGAAGATGTAAACCTTACTGTGACCGGAACTGTACGATGCGGTGTGACCATCAATAACGCCAATGGGAAGATCTGGACAATCGCGTTGACCGACCCCTCTACTCCCCCTAGCAAAAGTTTTGGCACGTCATTTAACAAAACAGGGAAGTTCCACGTGACCGCCCAAGGTCAGGGCAACACCGATAAAGATTGCAGTTTGATTTCGGCTGTGGCCGCTGACATTACCGTACTGGGTGAACCGCCCGCATGTACTTTTGATGTTGCTGTCCAAAAAGACTACCAGGCCATTGGCATCCAGGTGAAGACCTGTGAGGTCTCCTCCACGCCGCATGTCTCGTCAGTAAGCCGACCGGTGACCGGAGCAACCGTTGCTGAGGTTGGTAGTGCCAACCCAGGTCTGGTGGTAACGCCAACGCAAATTACCAAGGTTCAATTGTCGGCCACATCTTTGATGGCCGGATCACCATTGGAGGTCAAAGTCTTCGGGGTGGGGCAACAAAAATATTGCGGCTCATCCATCGTTATCGATCAATTGAGCCCTAGTCAAATCAACAACTACGGCCAAATGTCCAGCAAATACCAGTATGAGACAGGCGGGTGGCCACGTAAGGCAATTTTTAACATTACCGAGCCGGGTACTTACCGGGCGCGATTGCTTATCAACGATACCGCCTCGTGTGGCTATAAGGGCGAAGGCTCAATCAGTGGGGATCTATCCCCATTCGACGTCGTACCTGCGGTTGCGAAGTAGACCCATATCCTTCGGACCGTAGCCGCCGGATACAAAAACCTGAAGTATTTGCTTCCAGTCTGGGAAATGGATGCTAGGCTGTCATCCGGCGGGAATTGTTTGTTGAGGTGCACCCATGCAAAGTATGCGTTCGTGTTTTTTGTTTGCTCTGGCGATGGCTGCATCGCTCGGTGTGGTCGCGCAGAACCGTACTTTGAAAATTGCCACCGGTGAATTGCCGCCGTACATGACCGCTGCCCGTGCGGACCAAGGCATTTCACTCAGCGTGGTGCGCCGTGCCTTCGAGCTGACTGGCTACACAGTGGAATACACTTTCTTGCCCTGGTCGCGCGCGTTGGCCGAAACGCGGCTCGGCAAATGGGACGCAACCGCCGCATGGGGCAACAACCCCGAGCGCAACCCCCCGTTTTTTATCAGTGACAACGTGGTCACCGAGAAATGGGTTTTTGTGTACCGCAACGCGGTCAAGTTCCGCTGGAGCAACCTGGCCGATCTCAAACCCTACCGCGTGGCGCTGATACAAGACTACACCTACACCCCCGAAATCTGGAGCATGGCCAACGCGGGCGAATTCAAGAGTGACAAACTGCCCAACGACATGGCGGCTATCAAGATGCTGCTGCTGGACCGTGTAGACGTGGCACCGATGGAACGTAACGTGGCCTGCGATGTGCTGCACAAGCATTTCAACGATGCCGATGCAGCCAAGCTCTCAGTTGATCCCAAGCAGATGACCGACACTTTTACTTCGCATGTATTGCTGCCCCGCTCTTTGGCCCAAAGTGAATCCCGTCTGGCCGATTTCAACGCGGGTTTGAAGAAATTGAAGGCCTCACCGGAGTACGCCAAGATATTGGCACAGGTTATATGCCCCTCGGGCTGGAGCGGCACTGGCGCTGGCAAGTAGCTGAAGCGTAAAGGCTCTAACTATTCTTCGTGGTCGCGGGCCACGCGTGGCAGCGTCAAGATGAACTGCGTTCCATGGCCTGGCGAACTCTTGACCTGCACCGTGCCGCCCAACACATCCTTCATCAAGTTGTAGACGATATTGAGCCCCAGGCCACTGCCGCCTTGCCCCAGACGCGTGGTGAAGAACGGGTCAAAAATGCGCCGCAGGTTGGCCTCGGGTATGCCCACCCCATCGTCAGCCACGACCACCTCCACCAACTCCGGCGACAGCATACGCGCGCTGACGCGGATCACGCCCGGCCTGTCATCCACAAAGCCGTGCAGCACGGCGTTGTTGACGAGGTTGGTGAGTATCTGCCCCAGTTGGCCGGGGTAGCTGGTCATCGCCATGCCGGGAGGCACATCGACCAGTATGGTGTGGTGGTTGCGCTTGAACGACGGGCTCAGAATCAGCAAGGTCTCGGCCACCATGGCGTCCAATGGGAAATCGCGCCGTTGGGCGCGTGTGCGGTCCACTGCCACCTGCTTGAAGCTGCGTATCAGTTCCACCGCCACGTCGAGGTTGCGCGTCAGCAACTCACTGGCGTGTTGGGTGCTGTCAACAAAACTGGCCAGGGCCGAGCGCGTGATGCCGCTAGCGCTGGTTTGCGCAAACTGTTTGGTGATGTCCTGCAGCGTGCTCGCTACGGTGACGCAGTTACCAATGGGCGTATTGAGCTCATGCGCCACGCCTGCCACCAGTGCGCCCAATGCAGCCAGGCGTTCCGAGCGCTGGATTTCGTCATGCGCGCTCTTGAGCGCTGCGATGGCCTCGACCAGTTCCTGGTTGGCAGTGTTCAGCGATTGCGTGCGCTCACTGACCCGCTGCTCCAGCGTGGCGTTGAGGTCGCGTACATGCGAAACTTGTTCGTTGAGGTTCTCACGCATGGTATCCAGCCCTTGGGCTAGCGCACCAATTTCGTCGCGGCGCATCACCGCCACCGGCTGGGTCAACTCTCCGCTGGAAAGTCGTTTTGCATCGCCCAGCAACTGGCGCAATGGCCGCATCAAGCGGTGTTCAAACAACAAGAACAAGAAGCCAAAAGAAATCAGCACCTGCATCAATAGGGCTATGGCAGCAGTGACCAGTTTGCCCAGGAACTGCTGCTGCACATGGGTGGTGGTCATCTCGATCGTCACCCGGCCAATGGTGGCACCATCGCGTACCACAGGCTGCACTTCTTGCACGAGTTCGCCGCCAGATGGGATGGGTTTTTCTACAAAAATGAACGGCCCCAAGGCGGCGTCTTCGACCCGTACGCGGACCACGTCCGGGTTGGATATCAGCGAATTGACGAAGGATTCCGCTGCCGGGCGGTCCACATGCCAGATGGGCGTGGACATGCTTTGCGCCAGCATGGTTCCGTATTGCTTGAGTAAGGACGTTATCCGGGCGTCGCGTTCGCGCTGATAGCTGTCCAGCGCCAGCAAAGGGCCAATGGCCAGAACGGGCAGCAAAATGCCCAGGACCATGCCCAGCACAATCGCCCCCTTGAGCGATAGCGCGCCTACCCAGCGCATGCTGCAAGCCTGCTTGTGATTACTCTGCAGTGCATAGCGCCGCTCCCGTCAATTTCCACATGTTGGGTGGAATTATCAGGTACTTGCCTCCTTTGGCGTACCCCGGCTGGTGAATGCATGTTGCGCGAGGTCCAACGACCATTTGCGCGCAGAAATATTCGACATTGATTGCCTGACCCTCCCACTTTGGGCAATGCCAACAACGGTCAACCCCCTGACCCGAAACGTCGGGGCTTAGGCTATATTGCAAATCCGACGCGCTAGGAAGGGCATCGGGCAACAACAAGGAAACCATGAAAATTGTGAATTGGGAACACGCGCTGCAGATCGCGCAGGTACACCGCGTTTCGCCTTTGGCTGTTGACACAGTTTATGTGCGAGTGAAGCTGAATATGCCGGATGCCTGGACTGTGCGTGGTACCCGCGTCGGCATATGTCTTTAGGTCACATCCCGATGCGCCGGCCGTTCCTACCACCGTTGCTATGGGCGCTCATCGCTGGATGCGTCATGGTTTGGTTTTTGTTGTTCGCCACGGATTTTCTGGTGTTGGCGACTACACCAGTACGCAGCTGGCTGCTACCGCCGGACGTAAGCCGAACTTGGTTCTACTTGTACCCGGTACTGTTTTTTGAACTTCCTTTGGCACTGCTTGCAGGCCTGTATGCGTGGGTTGTC
>JANXVI010000472.1 GCA_025351745.1 Rhodoferax sp. | reverse complement strand
CATGGCCTGCCGCGACGTGAGCGCCACCAGCGGCAGCGACGCCGCCTCTTCAAACCCCAGGCTCTGGGGCTTGAGCGCGGCCTCGTCTTCATGCACGGCAATGCGCTCGGCAAACGAACCTATGCGCAAGCGGTTGGGCCGTGCATACACGGCATCGCCCACCGCAAAGCGCCGCACATCCGTACCCACGGCAGTGACCACACCGGCCAGGTCCGTCCCCATGCGCTACCCCTACCGCACGCGGATATCGATGGGGTTGACGCTGGCGGCGCGAACATCAACCAGCACATCGTGCGGGCCAAGCACCGGCTCGGGCATGTCGCCACATTCCAGAACCTCAGGGCCGCCGTAGGATTTGATGAACCATGCTTTCAATTGGAGGGCTCCTGAACACTGGGGCGGATTGTAGGGAGCTAAAGGGGCCGAATGCCATTATGGCAAATCAGGCTGTAGCCCTCGTGGAATGCGCGTAGGCAGCTATCAAATACATAGTAAGCTAGCCTTAGCACGACACCTAAACATGCGGCGGATTTATTGAACCTCTTTCATCGACAGGGCCTCTCCAGCACCGCGGCATTTGTGTCGGCCGGTGCGCCGCTCGGACGGCGCAGACCGGCACGTGGTGCAGTCCATCAGTCTTTCCACAGACGCTCACCTGCACCGCCCTGGCGCATTGCCTGTGATAAAGCCGAATTTGCCCCAAAGCTACCCAGCCTGCGCCGCCCGGTCTGGAAGGTAATCTTACAAGCCCTGCAACTGCTGCCAGACAAACCAGCAAGGCAATCATAGAATCGGGCATTACTGTCACCGCAAGGATTGCAATGGCTCCCGAACAGTTGCTGGTTGAAGTTGAAGACATCCTAAAGACAATGCCGCCAAACGAGGCATTCGATAACGGCGAGTTTTCAAGTCTCGAATGGCTGGGCAGATGCAAAAGCGTCATCTTGGCATGGGATCAGTTTCAATCCCCCAGCTTGTTGGGATTTGAACAGCAATTGACTTCCACCAATCGACTGAACGATTCCAGACCAGCATACCGACGTTTGCTTGCTCTGCTTCATCAAGCGAAAAGCGATATTCGCATGAAAACTCTAGGCCCACTCACGGTTGCAGTGGATGCAGGTAGGCCATTTCAATATTTCGAGGAAATTCGCCAAATACTGTCCCAGGCAAAGTCGGAAATATTCTTCGTCGATCCATATCTCGACCCTGACTTTGTCGCGAAGTACTTGCCTCAAGTCGAGAACGGTGTTCCCATTCGTCTGCTCACTAGCTCCAAAATGATTACCAGACTGCAACCGGCTGTGCTGCTATTCGCTCAGCAACACAAAGCAACCATTTCTCTACGATCAGCCCCTTTCCATGATAGGCACCTATTTATCGACAGGGCAGAGTGCTATCAATCCGGTGGCTCCTTCAATGCAGGTGGGATAAAAAACGCGGTGACACTCACGCAGGTTACCGATGCATTCGACCAAGTCACTTCAATTTATGAAGCGAAGTGGTCAGGTGCCAGTGTTCACCTTTGATGGGCACGAAACATCACGATGCGGTAGGCACGCCAGGCCTAACCACCCCCAACACACTAGAAAAATCCAACCCCCCATTCCCCGCCAAGCTATGCGCCGCATACAAGCTGCGCGCCAGCCCACCCAGCGGGGTCGCAGCGCGCACCTCGGTGGCGTTCTCTTGCGCCAGGCCCAAGTCCTTCAGCATCAGGTCCGTGCCAAAGCCACCCGCATAACCCTTGGACGCGGGCGCGGTCTCCATCACACCCGGAACGGGGTTGTATTTCTCCAGCGCCCAGTTGCCGCCAGAGCTGCGGCGCATGATTTCGGACAGCACCTTGGGGTCCAGGCCGTTGGCCATGCCCAGGGCCAGGGCTTCGGATGTGCCCAGCATCAAGATGCCCAGCAGCATGTTGTTGCAAATTTTGGCGGTCTGGCCGGCGCCGGCGTCACCTGCGTGGAAGATGTTGGCGCCCATCTTCTCCAGCACGGGGCGAGCGCGGTCCAGGTCTTGCCCGCTGCCGCCCACCATAAAGGTCAGCGTGCCGGCCACGGCGCCGCCGGTGCCGCCGGACACTGGCGCGTCTATGCAGGCGATCTGCGCCTGGGCTGCCGCCTCTGCCACCTTGCGGGCGCTGGCGGCGGCGATGGTGCTGCTGTCTATGACCAGCGTGCCTGCGGGCAGGCGGCTCATCAGGCCGGGGCGGCCATTGCTGCCCAAGTACAGCGCTTCCACATGGCGGCTGGCGGGCAGCATGGTGATGACCACGTCCACACCGCGCACGGCGTCTTCGGCCGATGCGGCTATGCGCAGGCCGGCCTCTTCGCTTAGGCGCTTGCAGACGTCGTCTGACAAATCAAAGCCGGTGACGGTGTGGCCGGCCTTGTGCAGGTTGATGGCCATGGGGCCGCCCATATTGCCCAGGCCGATGAAGGCGATTTTTTTCAGGATGGTCATGGTGGTTTGTCTCTTTCGTTGTCTAAAGGCCCTTCGACAGGCTCAGGGCGAACGGGGTTGGGTTTGGGTTCTGGGCGAACGGTTTGGAGTTCGTGGTCTATTCAATTCAATGCAGCCAGCGGATGCGGGGCGGCGGTGCGGGCTTCGAAGTGTTCGGCTATCCACTCGGGGGTTACGTGCTCCAGCGTGTCGGGCGTCCAGCGCGGGGTGCGGTCCTTGTCGATCAAGAGTGCGCGTATGCCTTCCACAAAATCGGGGTGGGCGCAGCAGCCCAGCGACGCGCGGTATTCCAGGCGGAAGACTTCTGCCAAAGACATGCGGTGCACACGCTTCCACATTTCAAACGCCAGCGCGGCCGATGTGGGCGAGCCTTTGGCGAAGCTGGCGCTGGCGGTTTGCAGCCAGGCGTCGTCACTGCTGATGCTGCGCAGGCGCTGGGCAATGTCCAGCAGGTCATCGCCCGCCACCAGGGCGTTGATGGTGTCGAAGTGCTGGCGCAGCTTGGATTCCGCCACTGTGGGTGCGGTGTGGGCGGCCAGCAGGCGCGACAGCGCTGCACCCGCATCGCCCCGCACATCGTCCCACCGGGCGGCGCCCAGTGCGACCAGCACGGCGGCGCGCTGGTCTGCGGGTATGTGCACATCGGCCAGGCCGCAGAAGATGGCGTCTGCCGCGTTCAGCGGTGCGCCGGTCAGCGCCAGGAACAGGCCCACGCGCCCCGGCATGCGCCGCAGGAACCAGCTGCCGCCGACATCGGGGTACAGGCCAATGCTGATCTCGGGCATGGCCAGCTTGCTGGTGCCGGTGACCACGCGGTGTGATGCGCCCGCCATCAGCCCTATGCCGCCGCCCATGACAATGCCATGGCCCCAGCACAAAATCGGCTTGGGGTAGCAGTGGATCAGATGGTCCAGCGCGTACTCTTGCGCAAAGAAGCCGTGGGCATAGGGGTTGGGCTCTGCGCCATGCACGCGCATGGATTGGTACAGGCCGCGCAAATCGCCCCCCGCGCAAAAGGCCTTGTCGCCCGCAGCCTGCAGCACCACGCCCACCACACCGGGGTCTTGCGCCCAGTCGCGCAGCATGGGGCTCAAGGCCTGCACCATGTCCAGAGACAAGGCGTTCAGCGCCGTGGGCACGTTCAGCGTGGCAATGCCGAAACGGCGGCCGCAGGCGGTGGGCAGGGTGTCGAACAGAACAACGTCATCGGTCATAACTTCAACCCCTCACGCGTTGCGCCACACGGGTGCGCGCTTGCCCAAAAAGGCGTTGACGCCTTCGCGCTGGTCTTGGGTGTCAAACAGGTCTACAAACGCCTCGCGCTCGGCCAGCAGCGTGGTGGTGGGTGATTGCACGCGCGCACCGTGGATGAGCTGCTTGCAGGCGGCCACGCTGGTGGGGCTTTGCTTTTCTACACGCTGGGCCAGGGCCAGTGCGGCGGCCAGGGCCTGGCCCTTGGGCACCACCTCTTGCACCAGGCCTATGCGCAGCGCGGTGGCCGCGTCTACCCGCTCGCCGCACAGCACCATGCGCTTGGCCCAGGCCTCGCCCACCTGCCAGCTGAGCCACTGCGTGCCGCCGGCACAGGGGAGCAGGCCTACGGATGCCTCGGGCAGCGCCATTTGCGCTTGCTCTTCGGCTATGCGCAGGTCGCAGGCCAATGCACACTCCAGCCCGCCGCCCATGGCATAACCGTTGATCGCGGCGATGGACAGGCCGCGGAAACCCCCCAGCGCCTCAAACGCCTCGCCAAAGCGGCGGGCCATGTCGCGGGCCACGGACTTGTCGCCGTCGGCAAACAGTTTCAGATCGGCCCCGGCGGAGAAAAATTTGTCGCCCTGGCCGGTGACGATCAGGCTGTAGACCTCGCGGTTGGCATTCAAGTCGGCCACCAGGCGCTTCAGTGCGGCCAGGCTGGCTTGCGTCCAAGTGTTGGCGGGCGGGTTGGCCAGGGTCAGCACGGCGGTGTGGCCTTGCAGCTCCAGCTGCAGGCCTTCGTAGGTGTTTGGTGTTGATGTCATCGGATGTCCTCGGTGGGGTTGATTTCCAGCATGCGGCGCGAGACGATCACGCGCATGATTTCGTTGGTGCCTTCCACGATCTGGTGCACGCGGGCGTCGCGCAGCAGGCGCTCCAGCGGGTATTCGCGGGTGTAGCCGTAGCCGCCGTGGATCTGCAGTGCCTCGTTGCACACCCTGAAGCCCACATCGGTTGCAAACTGCTTGGCCATGGCGCAGTACACGCTGGCCTGGGGTTGGCCCTGGTCCAGCCGCGTGGCGGCCATGCGCACCATCTGGCGCGCGGCCACCAGCTCGGTGGCCATGTCGGCAATCTTGAACTGCAGGGCCTGCAGGCTGCTGAGCTTGCGTTTGAACTGGCTGCGCTCGTGCATGTAGCGCGTGGCCGCGTCCAGCGCGCCCTGGGCCGCGCCTATGGAGCAGGTGGCGATGTTGATGCGGCCACCGTCCAGCCCGCGCATGGCGATGCGAAAGCCCTCGCCCTCCTCGCCCAACAAATGCTGGGCCGGCACGCGCACGTCTTCAAAGTGGATGGCGCGGGTGGGCTGGCTGTTCCAGCCCATCTTTTCTTCCTTGCGGCCAAAGCGTATGCCGGGGCTGTCGGCCCCCACCAGCAGGGCCGATATGCCGCCTGCGCCTGCATCGCCCGTGCGCGCCATCACCACCAGTGCGTCGGTAGCGCCCGCGCCAGAGATGAAGGCCTTGCTGCCGTTGAGGATGTAGTCATCGCCATCGCGCCGTGCGGTGGTGCGCAGCGCGGCCGCGTCTGACCCGGCGCCGGGCTCGGTCAGGCAGTAAGACGCCAGGCCCTTGCCGCTGGCCAGCAATGGCCCCCAGCGCACGGCCACCGGTGGGCGGGCAAAGGTTGTCACCATCCACGTGGCCATGTTGTGGATGGTCAGGAAGGCCGTGGTGGATGGGCAGGCCGCGGCCAGTTCTTCAAACACCAGCGTGGCGTCCAGCCGGGTCAGGCCCAGGCCGCCATAGGCCTCGGCAGCGTACAGGCCGCAAAAGCCCAGCTCGCCCGCAGCGGCCAAGGCCTCGCGCGGGAAGTGCGCCTCAGCATCCCACCGCGCGGCATGGGGCGCGAATTCGCCAGCGGCAAACTCCCGCGCGCTCTGCTGGAAGGCGCGTTGGTCTTCGGACAACTCAAAGTTCATGAGAAAGACTCCTCTTGGTCTTGTGATTGGGGCTCGCAAAATTTCCCGTTCGCCAAACTTTCTCCCGTTCGGGCTGAGCTTGTCGAAGCCACTGCGAGCCCTTCGACAAGCTCAGGGCGAACGGAAACATCACTCAGGGCGAACGGAGGGTGTGGGGTTAGCGCAGGCTGATGGTCGTGTTCACACCAGTGGACACGCTTGAATCATCAAACCAGCGCTCGGTGATCGTCTTGGTTTGTGTGTAGAACATCACCACCTGCTTGCCATACGGCCCCAGGTCGCCCAGCTTGGACGCGCGCGAACCGGTGAACGAGAACAGTGGCACCGGCACGGGAATCGGCACATTGATGCCGACCTGGCCCACGTCCACCTCTTCCTGGAACTTGCGCGCCGCTGCGCCGGACTGGGTGAACAACGCGGTGCCGTTGCCATTGGGGTTGGCGTTGATCATGGCGATGGCGGCCTCCAGGCTGGGGGCCTCGGCAATGCACAGCACGGGGCCAAACACTTCCTGGTCGTAGATGGCCATGCCGGGCTTCACGCCCGAGAAGATGGTGGGGCCGACAAAATTGCCTTCGCGTGCACTGCCGGTCAAAGGGGGCAGGCGGCCATCCAGCTCCAGCTTGGCGCCCTCGCCTGCGCCGCGCGCGATCATGCTTTCCACACGGTCCTTGGCGGCGCACGATATCAGCGGGCCGACGTCGGTGCCAGCCAGCGCGCCATTGCCCACGGTCAGCGTGCGGGTTCGCGCCACCAGCTCAGGAATCCAGGCCTGCGTCTCGCCGACCAGGATGACGACCGACAGCGCCATGCAGCGCTGGCCGGCCGCGCCAAAGGCTGCACCCACCAGGCTGTTCAGCGTCTGCTCTTTGTGTGCATCGGGCAGGATGATGGCGTGGTTCTTGGCGCCCATCATGCATTGCACGCGCTTGCCGGCCAGGCTGGCGCGGTTGTACACATGGGTGCCCACGCGGGTGGATCCGACAAACGACACGGCCTTGATGTCCGCATGGTCGCAAATGGCGTTGGCCACCGACTCGCCGCCGTGCACCACGTTCAGCACGCCGGGGGGAATGCCGGCCTCTATCGCCAGCTCCACCAGGCGCATGGTGCTCATGGGGTCTTGCTCGGACGGCTTCAGCACAAAGGTGTTGCCACAGGCGATGGCCATGGGGAACATCCACAGCGGGATCATGGCCGGGAAGTTGAACGGCGTGATGCCCGCGCACACGCCCAGCGGCTGCTGCACGGTGTAGGTGTCCACGCCCGTGGCCACGTTGTTGGCCAGCTCGCCCATCTGCAGGTTGCCGATGTTGGCGGCGTGCTCCACCACCTCCAGCCCGCGGAAGATGTCGCCCTCGGCATCGGGCAGTGTCTTGCCCTGCTCGGCGGTCAGGATGGAGGCAATCTCTTTGATGTTGTCTCGGATGAGCTGCTGGTATTTGAGGAAGATGCGGGCCCGCACGCCGATGGGGGTGTGGCGCCAGGTCTTGAAGGCCTCTTTGCCTGCCGCCACGGCCGCGTCTACCTCGGCAGGCGTGGCCATGGGTACGCGGGCCAGCACCTGCTGCGTGGCGGGGTTGACGATGTCGCGCCACTCGGTGGTTTGGGATTCGATGAACTTGCCGGCTATGAGCAGCTTGACGGTGGGGATGGTGGATGGGGTGGTGGGCATGGGTGTCGTCTCCTGGGGGTTGTTTCAAAAGTAGAAGGAATCTCCCGTTCGCCCTGAGCGTGTCGAAGGGCTCGCAAGGGCTTCGACAGGCTCAGCCCGAACGGGTGTGTGTTTGGATACTGCTATCTATTCAGTAGTGCTATACGCACATCCGACGAGGGCTAGCGGCCGATTTGTCATATGCCTCCCCCGTACAGGCGCTCCAGCGCGTCCCACGCGGGCTTGCCCACCAGGCGCTGCCGTTCGGCAAACGGGGTGACCAGGGCGGGGTCTTCATCCAGACGACGCGTGTCGCGCAAAACGGTCAGCGCCTTCTGCATGCCGGCCACCGCGCCTTGCAGCGCCGCGTTGGCATACAGCACGATGCCGTATCCCATGCCACCCAATTCCTCGGCGTTGAAGATGGGCGTCTTGCCGCCAATCACCATGTTCATCAACTGCGGCTGGCGCAGACGCTGCGGCAGCGCGCGGATCTGCTCAGCCGTGGTGACGGCTTCCACAAACAGGATGTCGGCACCGGCCTCGCCAAACAAGTGGGCGCGCTCAATGGCGGCCTCGAAGCCGTGCACGGCGCAGGCGTCGGTGCGGGCCATGATGAGCAGGTCTGGGTCTTGCCGGGCATCGACGGCGGCCTTGATCTTGCTGACGGCTTCTTCGGTACTGATGACCTCTTTGCCGCTGAAGTGGCCGCAGCGCTTGGGCGCAACCTGGTCTTCGAGCTGGATGCAGTCGGCCCCTGCGCGCTCCAGCACGCGCACGGTGTGGCGCACGTTGAGCGCGTTGCCAAAGCCGGTATCGGCGTCGACGATCAGCGGCACGCCCACCGCGTCGCGGATACGGGCCGTGTGGTCGGCAATCTCGTGCAGGCCCATGAAGGCCTGGTCGGGCATGCCGAACCACATATTCGTGACACCAGCGCCGGTGACGTAGATGGCTTCATAGCCCAGGTCTTCCACCACGCGGGCAGACAGTGCGTTGAAGGCGCCGGGCACGAGGACGCCACGGCGTGCGTCTACCAACGCCCGCAGAGTTTGTTTGCTGTTCATCAGGCTTAGATCACGAACAGGTCCATGAATTCGTTCACCGCCATGGCTTGCAGCTTGGCCTGGTCCAGCGACACGGCCAAGATGGCGTCTTGCTGCTTTTTCGGGAAGCGCCGCGCCAGGTTGGTCCGGAACTTGGCCTCCAGCAGCGGTATGCCCTGGGCGCGGCGGCGCTTGTGGCCCACGGGGTATTCGACCGCCACCTCGGGCAGGCTGCTGCCGTCCTTAAAATGCACCGTCAGCGCATTGGCGATGCTGCGCTTCTCGGGGTCGTGGTAATCCGCCGTGTAGGCTGCGTCTTCCACGCAGTGGATCTTGGCGCGCAGCGTGTCGATGCGCGGATCGGCGGCCACGCGGTCTTCGTAGTCGGCGGCGGTCAGGTTGCCAAAGATCAGCGGCACAGACACCATGTACTGGATGCAGTGGTCGCGGTCGGCCTCGTTGTTCAGCGGGCCTTGTTTGTCGATGATGCGGATGCAGGCCTCGTGCGTGCGGATGCTGATGCGCTCGATGTCTTGCACGGTCTTGCCCGCGGCCTTGAGCTGCTGGTGCAGCGTGACGGCCGCCTCCACCGCGGTCTGGCTATGGAACTCTGCGGGGAAGCTGATCTTGAACAGCACGTTTTCCGCTACATAACTACCGTATGGCCGCTGGAACTTGAAGGCCTGGCCTTTGAACAGCACATCGTAAAAACCCCAGGTCTTGGCGGTCAGCGCGGACGGGTAACCCATCTCCCCCGTCTGCGCGATCAGCGCCAGGCGCACGGCGCGGCTGGTGGCATCGCCCGCGGCCCAGCTCTTGCGGCTGCCGGCATTGGGTGCGTGGCGGTAGGTGCGCAGCGATTGGCCATCGACCCAGGCCAGCGATACCGCGGCAAGCGTCTCGTCCCGGCTCAGGCCCAGCAGTTGCGACACTACGGCGGTGGACGCCACCTTGACCAAGAGCACATGGTCCAGCCCAACCTTGTTGAACGAGTTCTCCAGCGCGATGACGCCCTGGATCTCATGTGCCTTGATGATGGCCGTCAGCACCGCGTGCATGGTCAGCGGTGCCTTGCCCGCGGCCACCGCCGTGCGGCTCAGCCAGTCGGCCACGGCCAGGATGCCGCCGATGTTGTCTGACGGGTGGCCCCACTCTGCTGCCAGCCAGGTGTCGTTGAAGTCCAGCCAGCGAATCAGTGCCCCGATGTTGAAAGCGGCCTGCACGGGGTCCAGCTGGAACTGCGTGCCCGGCACTTTGGCGCCATGGGGAACGACTGTGCCTTTGACGACCGGCCCCAGCAGCTTGCAGGCCGCCGGGTACTCCAGCGCCTCCAGGCCGCAACCCAGCGTGTCGATCAGGATATGGCGCGCTGTGGTGTAGGCCAGGTCAGATTTGACTTCGTAGTGGAGCGCGTAGTCGACGATGTCGACGATGACGGTGTCCCACGCGGGGCGGACGTTGCTGATGTGTGCGGACATATATATTTTTTTGGAGTGAAGTTAAGAAATCGTTGGTGTGATGGGTGTGGTGCGTGGCTTAGACGCGGTCACCAATCGCCACAAAGGCCAGGTCTTCTGGCCCGGTGTAATTGGCGCTGGGGCGGATGATCTTGTTGTCTTGCCGCTGCTCGATGATGTGCGCCGCCCAGCCGCTGGTACGGGCGATGACAAACAGCGGTGTGAACATGGCAGTGGGCACGCCCATCATGTGGTAGCTCACGGCGCTGAACCAGTCCAAGTTGGGGAACATGCTTTTCACCTCCCACATGACCGACTCCAAGCGCTCGGCAATGTCGAACATCTTGGTGCTGCCCGCCTCTTGCGACAGGCGCTGGGCCACGCCTTTGATGACGACGTTGCGTGGGTCGCTGACGGTGTAGACCGGGTGGCCGAAGCCGATAACGACTTCCTTGGCCTCCACCCGGCGGCGAATATCGGCCTCGGCCTGGTCGGGGTTGTCATAGCGCTTCTGTATCTCAAACGCCACCTCATTCGCACCGCCATGCTTGGGGCCGCGCAGTGCGCCGATGGCACCGGCAATGGCCGAGTGCATGTCGCTGCCCGTGCCGGCGATGACGCGGGCGGCGAAGGTGGATGCGTTGAACTCGTGCTCGGCATACAGGTTGAGCGACGTGTGCATGGCGCGCTCCCACGCGGCGCTGGGCTTGGTGCCGTGCAGCAGGTGCAAGAAGTGTGCGCCGATGGAGTCGTCATCGGTCTCCAGCTCGATGCGCTTGCCCTGCGTGGACCAGTGGTACCAGTACAGCAGCATGGAGCCTAGGGACGCCATCAGGCGGTCGGCAATGTCACGCGCGCCGGGCGTGTTGTGGTCGTCCTTCTCGGGCAGTGTGCAGCCCAGCGCCGACACGCCGGTGCGCATCACGTCCATGGGGTGGGCGCCAGCAGGGATCTGCTCCAGCGCCTGCTTGACGCTGGCGGGCACGCCGCGCATTGCTTTGAGCTTGGATTTATAAGCGGCCAGCTCGGGGCGTGTGGGCAGCTTGCCGTGGACCAGCAGGTGGGCTACCTCCTCAAATTCGCAGACCTCGGCAAGGTCCAGAATGTCGTAGCCGCGGTAGTGCAGGTCGTTGCCGGTGCGGCCGACTGTGCACAGCGCGGTGTTGCCTGCGGTGACGCCGGACAGGGCCACGGATTTTTTGGGTTTGAATGTTGTGTTCATAATTCGCAATGTACGCATTCAAAAGCCTTTCGGTAAGCACTAAAAGTGCGAATGAATGCGAATGCAAGTTGTGAATATTGCAAATTTTGCGAATTCGAAAACCCAGAACCTGGAGCGAGAAGTAGTGAAAAAAACCTTCATGGGCGTGCGCCTGCGCCGCCTGCGCGAGGAGCGCAACCTGAGCCAGATCGCGCTGGCGCATACGCTGGGCCTGTCACCCAGCTACCTGAACCAGTTGGAGCAGAACCAGCGTCCACTGACCGTGTCCGTGCTGCTGAAGATCAACCGCGCGCTGGGTCTGGACGTGCAGCTGTTTTCAGAAGACGAAGAGGCACGCCTCATCACCGACCTGCGCGAAGCCTTCACGCAGGTGGCTGCAGCGCCCGACACCGTGTCGCTGGCCGAGGTCAAGGAGCTGGCATCGGGCATGCCGGCCGTGGCCCGCACGATGATCCGCATGCACCAGCGCCACCGCGAGGCACTGGAGCAGTTGGAAAGCATGGCCGCGCTGTTTGGCGATGACCGCAGTGGCATTACCAGTGTTGCCGGTGTTGGCGGCGTCAACCCCATGCCGTATGAAGAGGTGCGCGACTTTTTTACCGGGCGCAACAACTACATTGCCGAGCTGGACGTGGCTGCCGAGCAAATGGCGCGGGAGTGGAAGCTGGAAACCGGTGCGGTGGGCCAAGGGCTGGCGCAGCGCCTGCACGACAAACACGGCGTGCGTGTGGTCAAGGCCGACACACATGCCGAAGCTGCGGCGCAGCGTGTGTATGACCACGCATCCCGCACGCTGCAGCTGTCGCCCGCACTGGAGCCGGGCCAAGCGGCCTTTCAGATGGCGACGCAGATTGCGTTTCTAGAGATGGACGATGTGCTGCAAACACTGGCACGCCAAGGCACATTCAGCAACGATGCCGTGCGGGCACTGGCTCGCATCGGCTTGGCCAACTACTTCGCAGGTGCCCTGCTCTTGCCATACGGCCCGTTTCTGGAAGCGGCCGAGGGCCTGCGTTATGACATCGACCACCTGGGTCGGCGCTTTGGTGTGGGCTTTGAGACAGTGTGCCACCGACTCAGTACCTTGCAACGTAACGGTGCACGCGGTGTGCCGTTCTTTTTCATCCGCGTGGACCGGGCGGGCAATATCTCCAAACGGCAATCGGCCACGCACTTCCACTTCTCAAAAGTGGGTGGAACCTGCCCGCTGTGGAATGTGTACGAGGCCTTTGCCCAGCCCGGCAAGATCTTGACGCAGCTGGCGCAGATGACCGATGGCCGCGCCTACCTGTGGATGGCACGCACGGTGTCGGGTGGGTATGGCGGTTATGGCTCACAAGGCCGCGTGTTCTCCATCGGCCTGGGTTGTGATCTGCAATACGCGGACCGACTGGTGTATTCGAAAGGGCTGGACCTGCAAGACGCCCAAGCGTGGACACCCATTGGCATGGGCTGCAAGGTGTGTGAACGCGAAGCCTGCCCCCAACGCGCCTTCCCCTTCTTTGGCCGCAACCTGGAGGTGAATGAAAATCGGCGCACGCATATCCCTTACGCGGTGGCCAAGGCCAAATAGGCCCGTGGCTCACGCAGACGACACATCTGTAACGGGCAACCGATTCGACGCTTTCATTTCCCGCAACGACAAATTCGAACGTATGCTTGACACGAATGGCAACCTTCTCAGCACCGTTTCGACAAAACGGCTGTAGTCGTCGAGGTCTCTCGCAACCACTTGCAACAAAAAATCCGCCTCGCCGGTCGTGTTGTGGCAGGCGAGCACATTGGGATTGGCCTGGATGATTTTGTCGAACGCGGCGGTCGATTCTTCACTGTGCTGCGTAAAAGACAACTGCACAAACGCCATCACCCCAAAACCCAACTTGCGCCGGTTCAGCATGACTTGGTAACCCTCGATAACGCCTTGCTCCTCCAAACGTTTTACACGCCGCCAGCAAGGCGTTTCACTGAGCGCGAGCTGCTCCGCAAGTTTGGCATTGGAGAGGCGTCCGTCCCGTTGCAGGCGATCCAGTATTTCGGCATCTATTTTGTCAATATCAGTCAATTGAGTGGATTCTTCCAATTTTTAACAACTGCGGAAATATTACATCATTAAATGCTGTATTTCGTAGTGCAAAAGGACAGGTAATTTCTGTTGAAACTATCCATAATTTTTCGACGCCAAACTGACACCACCCCACGTAAAAGGAACCTCCCATGAAAGCCGTTGTTTATGAAGCCTTCTCAACCCCACCCCAGATAAAAACCGTCGCGGACCCCACCCCCGAAGCGCATGGCGTTGTCGTCAAGGTGCAGGCAACCGGTGTCTGCCGTAGCGATTGGCATGGCTGGGTTGGGCATGACACCGATATCGTGCTCCCCCATGTTCCTGGTCACGAGCTGGCCGGCGTTGTAGAAGCAGTAGGCAAAGACGTGACCAAGTGGCGGGTAGGTGATCGGGTCACCGTGCCGTTTGTGGGCGGCTGCGGTTCTTGCCCAGAGTGCCGCTCCGGCAACCAGCAGGTTTGCGAAAAGCAGTTTCAACCGGGTTTCACCCACTGGGGGTCGTTCGCAGAGTACGTTTCCATTCACAAGGCGGACATCAACCTGGTGGCCTTGCCCGAGACGCTGGACTTTGCCACCGCAGCCAGCCTGGGATGCCGCTTTGTGACCTCGTTTCGCGCAGTGGTAGACCAGGGCAAAACGTCCGCCGGACAGTGGGTCGCTGTGCACGGTTGCGGCGGTGTGGGGTTGTCGGCCATCATGATCGCCAACGCGGTGGGCGCCAACGTTATTGCCATCGACATCTCCGATGAAAAACTCGCCATGGCGCGGGCCATGGGTGCGGTTGCCACGGTGAATGCAACCAAGGTTGCCAACGTGGTGGAGGCCGTGGCCGAGATCACCCAAGGCGGCGTCCACGTTTCCCTGGATGCACTGGGCCACCCCACCACGTGCTTCAATTCGATCAGCAACCTGCGCAGACGCGGCAAGCACATCCAGGTTGGGCTCATGCTGGCAGAGAACAGCACGCCAGCTATACCAATGGCCAAGGTCATTGCCCATGAGCTTGAAATTCTGGGCAGCCACGGTATGCAGGCGCACCGCTACGGCGCCATGTTGGACATGGTGCAAACGGGCAAGCTGGTGCCCGAAAAACTCATCGGCAAAAGGATCAACCTAGAGCAGTCAATCGATGCGTTGATGAACATGGACACATTCAGTGTCGCGGGCGTAACCGTGGTGACGGAGTTTTAAAGCAACAGCGGTGCCAGCCCATTGACGATCGCTAGTCCAGCGACGCTGCCAACTCCCGCAACACTTGGCGCGGGTTGTCTTCGATGATGTCGCCGTGCGACACCACAATGCGCACCAACCGCGTCATGGCAGCCCACTCCATCAACTGCAGGCGCAAGGCGCCCGTGTCGTCGATCACCGTCATCTTCACCACAGACGGAATATGGGGCTCTTCGCCCGCAAAACCGGCCATGTGGAGCAAGCAGCCGCCAAAGCCCTTGGCATCGCGGATATTGCCGACCAGATCGTTGAGGATCACGTGAGCTTGCCATGCGGCAGCACCTTCCAGGTTTGCAGGGGTGCGGTCATTCCATGCTCTTCGCGGCGCCGCCATTGACCATCCGCGGCGTGCCAAAGCGGTCCACGAGCATGCCAAAGGCTTCGGGCAGTTGGTCTTTCATGGGAGACTGAGCAAGCTTCATCATCACTTCGATCTCGCCACCCAGTGTCTACTGTTAAAAGTGCATGGCATCGGCACAGGGGCCGTCGAGAAATACGTAACTGTCGAGTTGGAACATGGGATTTCCTTTCAAGAAAACCCCAGCCTATGGTCGATCCGACCCAAGGTCTGTTCGTTGCCACGCAGTCCCGCAGCGGCCTGCGACTCAGGCCGGTATGCGAAGGGCCGACAGTGGCCGCTCCACAAAGCGCTCAAACAGCATGGATACGGTGACACACACGACCCAGGTGGCCGCGCTGAACCAGACCGCAGCACCCGGCTGCGTCCACGCGAACCGCGCCCACAGCACATTGGCGAATAGCACGATGCCGAAGTGGGTCAGAAACAGTGCGTAGGAGCTTCGGCTCAGCACCCGCATCAGCCGGAACGCAAAGGAACGAAGCACGGGTTTTTGGTGCGCTTCATGACCCGAGTGCCAGCGCGCCACGCCCAGCCCAAGGGCCACGACCAGTGCCAGCGCAATGCGCAGCCTGAAATCCCACACCAGGGCAGCAACACCAGCGGCAGCCAACAGCGTCAGCAGCTTGCCCGCGTGGCGCGAATGCCCAGCCCACCAGGCAAAAGCCCCCATGCCGTAGGAGCCGAAAAAGTACAGCGCCCAGACGTCACCCGTCTGGTGCAGGTTGAAGAAAAACAGCGATCCCAGCATGGCCAGCGCGACCAGCCACTGCGCCGCACGCCCACCGACC
>JANXVI010000284.1 GCA_025351745.1 Rhodoferax sp. | reverse complement strand
TTGGCAAGGTCCCGCAGCGCCGACACTGCCAGCGTGCTTGTGGTGCAGGGTGACCTTGCGCGGCGACGGGGCGACGCGCCAGCCACGGTGCAGGCCTATACGCGCGCCATTGCGGTTGCACCCGGCGACGAACGGGGCTGGTTTGGCCTGGGCAGTGCGCAAAATGAGCGTGAAGAAATCAACCCAGCCCGTGGCAATTTGCGCATGGCGTTGGCGTTGCAACCCCAAGGCGCCGGGTACGCGGGTGAGTTGGGCACGCTGGAGACCTTTGCCAACCGCTTCACCGAGGCCGATACCGCTTTCTCGGCGGCGCTGGAACGCAACCCGGCCGATTACGTGGCATGGACGGGTCTGGGTCTGTTGCGCCTGAAGCAGGGGCAACCTGAAGTGGCGCTCGATGCCTTTTTGCGAGCGGGCGTCATGGAGCCGCGGTATGCACGGGCCAAAGCATATACGGCCGTGGCCTACTACCAATTAGGGCGCGCGGGCGATGCCGAAGAAACGTTGTTGCAAGCCTCTGCACTGGATGACAAAGACCCTGTGCCATTCCTGCTGTTGTCCCAGATTTACACCGACCAGTTTCGCGCCGGTGACGCGGTGCAGGCCTCGCGCGAAGCCGTCAAACGCCTGCCGTATCTGAAGTCGTTGAACCAGTTGGCGAGTAACCAGAAGGGCAGCGCGAATTTTGGGGCGTCACTGGCATTCTTTGGGCTCGAAGATTGGGCGCTGGAACTGGCCCAGGAAAGCTACTACCCGTATTGGGGGGGAAGCCATCTGTTTCTGGCCGACCGCTATGCCGGAGAGTTTAACAAGAACTCCGAACTGTTTCAGGGTTACCTGAGTGACCCGCTGGCTTTTGGCGCAAGCAACCGTTTCTCGACCTTGCTGCAACGCTCCGGGCACTACGGCGCGCTGGGCTACAACGTCGACAAGACCTTTGCGCAATTTCAGATGCCGTCAGTCACCTTCAACGGCCTGGTCAACACGTCGGTTCCTTTTGCCTACTTCGTTCAACTGCAGCAGGGCACCGCAACTGGCTTTCCCATCGACATTGGCGCCTGGTCTACCCAGCCGGCAACCCAAGACGCCAGCGGCACGGCTGATGTACAGGCCCGGGTTGCGACCCTGGGTTTCGGTATGCAACCCTCGGAAAACCTGGGGCTGTTCGCGTACACCAACGAATTCAAGGCGCGTGTGGGCGGGCACAACAAGGTGTTGGGACTTCTGGAAACCGAGACGACCACCGGAACCACTTTGGAGCACAGCGTCCGGCATAGTGCCCTGGGACTTTCCTACCGCTGGTCACCGGTCTCGCAGACATGGTTCAAACTGGGTAGCAGTGACGAATCTACCGATCTGATGGCCTACCCCGTGTTTTTTGGTAGCGACCGCAGCGTTGGTGTAGTGGGCATTTATGCACAGCCCGTGAAGAAGACCAGCGATGTGCAATGGCGCCACACGGTCGATGTCAGCCCAGATACGCGGCTGGCCTTCGGCGTCGAGACGGTCAAGGAGTCTCAGCACACCGACACCCTGGGCTCGGGTCCCATCTTTGTTGTGCGCAATGGCTCGGTTGCGCTGGGTGAATACGTGCTCTTTGGCGGGTCGAACGACATCGACCGCCACTTTACGGCGGTGACCGTGGCCGCGCAGCACCGTGCGACGCCGAGCCTGCTGTTGGATGGCACTGTGGCGTTTAACCGCACCGCCGAGAACATTGTGGGTGAGAATGCCACGGCACTTCGGCTCAGTGACACCGTGACAACCACCAAAGTGCGGACAAACCCGACGACTGACCAATGGGCGCCCCGAGTGGGTTTTACCTTCAAGCCAACGCCCCATTCAACCGTACGAGGTGCCTACCAAGACTGGGTACGACCATTGAGCGTTTCCACGCTCAACAGCGTGGAAACGGCCGGCATTCCGTTGGAAGACCAACTGCTGGAAGCCGGCGGACGCGTAAAACGCAGCGTGCTACAGGTTGGCTGGACCGCGGATGAGCGCACGTTCCTTACCCTCAAAGCCGACCACCAGCAAGTGCATAACCCCGTCTCGCCTGGAGTGGACTTGCGCACACCTGGATTGCCTTTTCTGGAAGCTTTGCGCAATGCGCAGACCGTCAACCTGTCTTCGGTCGAGGTGCTCGAAGACACGCCCATGTTCGAGGACGGAACTGTCAAGGCCTTGTCATTTGGCGCCAACCGCTTGTTTACATCCCAGCTTTCTGGCTATCTGAAGTACACGCTACAGGAGACGACCAGTGACTATGCAGATTCAGATACGCCATCAGGACGGGTTACCGGCAAGCGCATTCCCTATCTGCCGCACGACACCCTGGTCCTGGGCGCGACTTGGGCAGGTGGCAACCGGACCTATGTTGGAGCCCGTGCCGTTTACCGCTCGGATCGGTTTGAGGAAAAAGAGAATCTGACGTTGTGGCCCGCAGGCTGGAGTGTGGACCTGATTGGCATGTGGGAGACTGCAGACAAGCGCTGGGCGCTGGGCATTGCGGCGCTAAATCTGGGGGGGAACAAGTCGGCGCGGCAAGTCGAATGCTATGTTTTCGACGCACGCTACCGCTTTTAACCAGACCGCGCGGCTGCACGCCGCCGTAGTTGTAGCTGGGATTGTTGCCCTGGTCCTGGTGTGGGTGGTGTCGGGCACGCGTGCGTGGCTGGGCATCGAATACAAGGTGTTTGACCTGTTCACGTCGGCGACCGCAACGCGCAAGGTTGATGTACCGGTGGTCATCCTTGCCATTGATGAACCCACGTTCGCCCAACTGCAGATTCAGTGGCCGTTTCCCCGCCGATTGCACGCCCAGGTGCTGGACCGTCTGCGCGCGGACGGGGCACTGGCAGCAGGTTTTGACATGGTCTTTGCGGAACCCTCGAACCCGCTCGATGACGAAGCTCTGGCCCGTGCACTGAAGTCCGGGCTGCCGGTGGTGCTGGCAGCCAGCCGGGAAATGACGGAAAGCGGGAATGCTTCGCTGTGGGCTGACGTATTGCCACTGGACATTTTTCTGCGTGCCGGCGCGGTTCCGGGCGAGGTACAGGTCACGCCGGATGACGACTTCGTGGTGCGTCGGCACGTACGCCAAGATGATACGTTTTCGTCCAGGCTGGCGGCCCTGATCGCCGGACCCGGACGCGCTGGATCGCTGGGCGATGGATCCTCCTATCTGGTGGAGTATGCCGGACCGCGGGCCACATTTGATACCCGTTCGTACTACCAGGCTCTGGAGCCGGGCTTGCTACCACCGGGCTTTTTCAAAGGCAAGATCGTGCTCATCGGTCGCTCCGTGCGCACCGCGGTTGAACTGGTGGGATCACAGAGTGATATGTTCAATTCGCCATTTGCAGCGAACGGGACAGACCGGCTGATCCCGGGG
Source organism: Rhodoferax sp. (assembly GCA_025351745.1). Lineage (GTDB taxonomy): Bacteria > Pseudomonadota > Gammaproteobacteria > Burkholderiales > Burkholderiaceae_C > Allorhodoferax. Next base: position 16,408 of record JANXVI010000284.1, on the reverse strand, counting down.
GTCGAGGTGCAAGCCAACTTGATCAGCAACCAGCTCACCGGCGGCGGTCTGAAGCCGGTTGCAGCGTCGCTCGTCCTGATGCTGGTGGTGGTTATGCTGTTGGGCTTGGGGCTGGTCGGTATGCGCGCAAGTCCACACATTACGGCGGCACTGGCCACATCGTTGGTGCTCAGTGTCTGGCTGCTTTCCTACGTGCTGTTTGCCCGCTACAAGCTGTGGCTGGCACCGTTATTTCCTACCCTTTCGGTCGTTGCTGTATACGGGGTTGCCGTGCTGTTGGGCTATGTCGCCAGCAGGCAACGTGCGCTGCAAATGCGTGCGATGTTTTCGCAATACGTTCCCGAAGCGGTGGTGGCCCGCCTGGTGGAGCGCCCGGATCTGTTGAAGCTCGGTGGCGAGGCACGTGAACTGACCGTGATGTTTACCGATCTGGCCAATTTCACCGCCATGTCGGAGCGCCTGACTGCGGAAGCCACTGTGGAGGTATTGACCGAGTACTTCAACGCCATGACCTCGATCATCCACAGCTATGGCGGGACGGTGGATAAATTCATTGGAGATGCCGTGATGGCATTCTGGGGAGCCCCGTTGGATGACCCGCACCACGCTGAAAATGCCGTGCGAGCCGCAATGGACATGCAGCTCGCAATGGATGCCCTGGCCCGTCAACTGAAAGACCGCGGTTTGCCGCCCATTGCGATGCGCATTGGTGTTCACACCGGGCGCGTAGTGGTGGGCAATATCGGCTCGCAATCGCGCTTTTCCTACTCGGTCATCGGCGATGCGGTTAATCTTGCGTCGAGGCTGGAGGGTGCCAACAAGGCCTTCGGTACCGCCATCCTGGTATCGGATGCCACCGCGAGGGCACTACCAGCCGACATCCTTGTACGGCTTCTGGACAAGGTGCGCGTCAAGGGCAAAAGCCAGTCCATTGCAATCTACACACCCTGTCATGACGCCAATTTGGCGTCCCTCAGTGCAGAGGCAGTCGAGACTTTTTATGCGCAGAATTGGACAGCAAGTACATCTGCGCTGAACAGTGTTTTGCTGCTGAAACCGCATGATGCCGCGGCCATGCGGTTTTTGAGCCGCATCGTAGAAATTCGGGATCAGTCTCCGGGGCCGCAGGGTATGCCAGAACCGTTGGCACTGGACAAACTTTAGGGTTTCTGCAGAGGCGCGAGCGCCGCTTCGGCTGCGATTACAGTTTCCCGTACTGCGTGCCGCCGATCATGATGCCGCTGTCCAGCGGTGCTAGATCGGACTGGTATTCCCACTCGCCGACGCGCACCACAGGTGGCGTCAGACCGTTTTGGAGGGCTTCCATGAAGGCCCTGGCCTCGTCGTCCGATACGGGCTGGTACGCGTGGCGGGCCAGGGGTTGCTCACCCTGGGACTGATCATTGATCGCGTTCGCGATGCGGTGGCGCAACGGCACCGCCGCGGGCGTGCCCTCGACGACAGATTCGGCACCGTCGGCGGTGCGGGACAATCGGTCAAACTGGCTTTCGGTCTCACTGACGCGCCAGTAAATGCCTTCGATCAGCACCCCAAACCGCTTGTAAGCGTTGGAGCGCATCAATTTCTCCAACGCGGCAAAGCTCTTGGTCTTGGCGTCTTTGCCGGTAACGAACGATTTGGCCACATCGATCATCGCGATGAAGCGGTGGTGGCGCATGTCCACCGGCATGACTTTGAACTTGTACATGCTCCCAATAACTTCCATAGCCAGGAAGCTCTCCCGTATGGATTGGTACAGCATTTCTTGGCGAAAGGCCTTGCGCTCTTCCAGATCCATGCGCTTGGCGTGCGCATCCGCTGCGGCAGCAACTTCAGCCGCAACTGGTTGTTTCTTGGCGTGGAAGAATGAGAACATGGTTTTGAGCATGATGACCGGATTCTAGTCGCGGCCTTTGGCGGTCTGTGCGGCTTATGCTCAGAGTGTTGTTCCGCAGGGAAAATCCCGGTGTCCGCACCCGATGGGCTCTGCTAGCATCATACGGCTACCACTACCCATTGATGTTTGCATTTATCCTCAGGCGTCTGTTCCAGGCTGCGATTGTCATGATCGCGGTGGCTTTTTTTGCGTTCATGTTGTTCCAGTATGTGGGTGACCCCGTGGTCTTCCTGCTGGGTCAAGACGCCAAGCCAGACCAAATAGCCCAGTTGCGCGCCGATTTGGGGCTGGACCAGCCGTTTTTTGTCCAGTTCGCGCATTTTCTGGTCAATGCCATCCAGGGCGAGTTTGGTTTGAGCCTGCGCCAAGGTGCCAAAGTGTCGCGTCTGATTGCTGAGCGCTTTCCGGCCACGCTGGAACTGTCGCTGGTAGCAGCCGTGCTGGCACTGGTTGTGGGGCTACCCATGGGCGTATACGCGGCGCTCAAGCGGGGTACGTTTGTCAGTCAACTGTTCATGACCCTATCGCTACTGGGTGTGTCGCTGCCGACCTTCCTGATCGGCATCTTACTGATCTTGTTTTTCTCGGTGATGCTAGGGTGGTTTCCCAGTTTTGGTCGTGGAGAGGTTCATACCCTTGGCTGGTGGAGCAGCGGTTTGTTGACGGTGGACGGCTGGCACCACATCGTGTTGCCGGCCGTGACGCTGGCTATCTTTCAACTCACGCTGATCATGCGCCTGGTGCGCTCCGAGATGCTGGAAGTGCTGCGTACCGACTACATCAAGTTTGCCCGCGCGCGCGGCCTGAGCAACAACGCCATCCACTTTGGCCATGCGTTGAAGAACACGCTGGTGCCGGTGATCACCATCATTGGTCTGCAGCTGGGCACGCTGATTGCTTTTTCTATCATCACCGAGGCGGTGTTTCAGTGGCCCGGCATGGGCTTGCTGTTCATACAAGCGATTACCTTTGCTGACATTCCGGTCATGGCAGCTTACCTGTGCTTGGTGGCCCTGATTTTTGTGGTGATCAACCTCGTGGTTGATTTGTTGTATTTCGTCGTTGACCCGCGCCTGCGCGTGGGCTCGGCAGGAGGACATTGATGACGGGTTCTCAGGGAAGTCCAACGTTTCGGGCCAATGGCCGAGCCTTTGCCCAGATATCGCAATTCCATCCGGAGTTGACCGCTTTTCGGCGTGACCTTCACGCCCACCCCGAACTGGGTTTTGAAGAGGTCTACACCGCCGCCCGCGTCAAACAGTCGCTGCAGGTTTGTGGCGTGGACGCCGTGCACACCGGCATCGGAAAGACGGGCTTGGTGGCTACCATCAAGGGTCGCGGCGGCATCAGCACCAGGATGATTGGCCTGCGCGCCGACATGGACGCTCTGCCCATGACCGAGCTCAACGACTTCGCCTGGAAATCTTCCCGCGCGGGTTTGATGCACGGCTGTGGCCACGATGGCCATACGGCGATGTTGGTGGGTGCGGCGCGCTACCTGGCCGAGACCCGTAATTTTGACGGCACGGCGGTATTGATTTTCCAACCCGGAGAAGAAGGATATGCGGGCGCGCGGGTCATGATTGAGGACGGCCTGTTTGACCGTTTCCCGGTGCAGGCGGTATATGGCATGCACAATTGGCCGGGTCTGCCGCCGGGCACGATCGGCATGAATGCAGGCGCCATGATGGCCTCGGCGGACCGGGTAACCATAGAGATTTCCGGACGTGGCGGGCATGGCGCCCACCCGTACCAGACCATTGACCCTGTCGTCGTTGCGGCCCACATCATCACTGCCATTCAAAGCATTGTTTCGCGCAATGTGCGCGCCATTGACAGCGCTGTGGTCAGCATCTGCGCCATGCGGGCTGGTGACCCAGGGGCCATGAGTGTGGTGCCTGGCAAAGCAACATTGGTCGGCACCGTGCGTACCTTTAACCCTGCTGTGCAGGATATGGTCGAGCGCAGGCTCAACGAGCTGTGCGGCGCCGTGGCACTGGGCTTTGGTGCGACGGCCTCCGTGTACTACGAACGCATTTACCCGGCCACTATCAACTCGCTGAATGAAACACGGTTTGCAGCCGACGTGGCACAGAGTTTGGTCGGACCCGAGCATGTGGTGCGCGACCTGGAACCCAGCATGGGCTCCGAAGATTTTTCGTTCATGTTGCAGGTCAAGCCCGGCGCGTATATGCGCATAGGGCAGGGGGCCGAGAACGGGGTGGGCAGTTGCTTGCTGCACAACACCCGTTACGATTTCAACGACGAAATTTTGCCCCTGGGTGCGGCCCTGCATGCCAGCCTGGTAGAGCAATCCATGCCTTTAGCCGTGTCAGCATGAGTCTATTTTGGTCAGTATGGGGCTAACCTACAAGGCTGTCCCGCAAAGTGTCAAAGTTTCAAAGTGTCCATTTAACCCGAGGAGATCTGCATGCATTTCAAGCAAAAGTTCGCATTCGCACTGGCAGGTACCGCATTGGCGGTTGCCACAATGTCGGCGTCTGCCGTCACGCTGCGCATTGGCAACCAAGGAGACGCCTTGTCCATGGACCCACACTCACTGAACGAGTCACTGCAGATCAGTGTCGATGAAAATGTGTATGAGTCTCTGGTCACCCGGGACCGCGATTACAAGATTGCGCCCTTGTTAGCCACCAGCTGGAAACAAACAGCGCCGACGGTGTGGCAATTTGAGCTGCGCAAAGGCGTGCAGTTTCACGATGGAACCCCCTTTACGGCAGACGACGTTTTGTTTAGCTACGAACGCGCCAAAAGCGATGGTTCCGACATGAAGACCTACGTCGGCCAGATCAAAGAGATCAAAAAAACAAACGACCATACGATCGAAGTGGTTACCAATGCGCCGTTTCCCATCCTGCCCGAGTTGTTCACGCACTGGAACATCATGAGCAAGAAGTGGTGTGAAACCAACCAGGCTACCAAGCCAGTGGACCGCCGCAAGGGTATCGAAAATGCTGCCTCGTTCAAGGCCAACGGTACAGGCCCGTTCCGCTTGCGCGAGCGCCAGCCCAATGTGCGCACCGTGTTTTCCCGCAACAACAATTACTGGGGCAAGATTGAAGGCAACGTGGATGAGGTGATTTTCAACGTCATCGGTAACGACAGCACCCGCGTAGCCGCTTTGCTGTCGGGCGAGATCGATGTTATGGAGCCTGTGCCGGTGCAAGACGTGGAGCGAGTTCGCTCCGCTTCCACCCTCAAAGTGTTGCAGGGACCGGAGTTGCGCGTTATCTTTTTGGGCATGGACCAGAAGCGCGACGAACTGCTGTATTCAAACGTCAAGGGCAAGAATCCGTTCAAGGACAAACGCGTACGCCAGGCCTTTTACCAGGCCATCGATATAGACGCGATCAAGCGCACCGTGATGCGGGGGGCATCTACCCCGATCGCGCTGATGTTCCCACCCGAAGTGAACGGCTTCGCGCCCGACTTGGCCAAACGCTTGCCATTTGATACTGACGCCTCCAAGAAGTTACTGGCTGAAGCCGGTTACCCCAATGGCTTCGAGGTGTCGATGAACTGCCCGAACGACCGTTACGTCAACGACGGTGCCATCTGCCAGGCAGTTGCGGCCAATCTGGCGCGGGTGGGGGTCAAGGTCAAGCTGGAGGTAGAAACCAAGGGCACCTACTTCCCCAAGATTCTGCGCCGCGACACCAGCTTCTACATGCTGGGCTGGACATCCAGCACGGTCGATGCGCAAAACGTGATGCTGGCCATCCTGTCCACACCGGGCGAGGGTGGCCGCGGCCAGTTCAATTTGGGTGCGTATAGCAATCCGCGTGTTGATGAACTGACTGAAAAGGTGGGTTCCGAGACGGATATGAAAAAGCGTACGGCCATGATCCACGAGGCCATCAAGATCCACCAGGACGATGTAGGCCATATCCCGCTGCACCAGCAGGCCCTGAACTGGGGTGCCAAGAAGAACATCCAGTTGGTCCAGTGGCCGGACAACGGAATGATGTGGAAGTACATCACCGTCAAGTGATTGGGAACAGCATGACTGTTTGGTTCCAGCGGGCCTGGAACAGCGATGTCGGTTTCAGCTTTCGCAACTCTCCGGTTGCGATCGCTGCAGGCGCCATTGCTTTTGCATGCCTGTTCTGTGCCATCTTTGCCAACTGGGTGGCGCCGCACAATCCCTTCGATTTGGCCACGTTGGAATTGTCAGATGCCTTCCTGCCGCCCCTGTGGCTGCATGACGGCAATCCCAAATATTGGCTGGGCACGGACGATCAGGGTCGCGACATCTTGTCGGCGTTGATGTTTGGCGCACGCATCTCGTTGTTGGTGGGGCTGGCGTCGGTTGCGCTGTCGGCGTTGGTCGGCGTCAGCCTGGGTCTGTTGGCTGGCTTTGTCGGTGGCGCTTTAGACGCCTTCATCATGCGCGTTTGTGATGTCATGCTGTCTTTCCCCGTTATTCTGATTGCACTGCTGATTGCGGGTGTGGGGCGGGCATTATTTCCCAATGCGCCCTCGAGCATGGTGTTTGGCGTGCTGATACTGTCCATTTCGCTCACCGGGTGGGTGCAGTACGCGCGCACGGTGCGCGGCTCCACGCTCGTGGAGCGCAACAAGGAATATGTTCAGGCAGCGCGCCTGACGGGCGTGGCGCCGCTGCGCATCATGCGCCGTCATGTGCTGCCCAATGTGCTGGGCCCCGTGATGGTGCTGGCCACGATTCAGGTCGCAACCGCCATCATTACCGAGGCAACGTTGTCGTTTCTGGGTGTGGGTGCACCACCGAATTCCCCATCGCTGGGTACCTTGATCCAGGTCGGCAACAAATTTTTGTTCTCGGGTAACTGGTGGATCACCGTGTTCCCCGGAATGATGCTGGTGCTGATTGCGCTCAGCGTGAATCTGCTGGGCGATTGGTTGCGCGACGCACTCAATCCGCGCCTGCGCTGAACCTATGGCCCCCACATTCCCCTTTACATGTGGTTCGCCGCCCGCCAAATGGGCTGTCCCGCCAGCGGGAATGTGTCTTTTTCCATGAACCTATTACAAGTCAAAAACCTGGTCGTCGAGTTTCCCGGGCGCAACGGAACCCTGCGCGCGCTGGACGATGTTTCGTTTGCCATTGCACCGGGCGAGATACTGGGCATCGTGGGCGAGTCGGGCGCTGGTAAGTCGCTGACGAGCGCGGCCATCATCGGTTTGTTGGAAGCCCCAGGGCGTATCAGCAGCGGCCAGATTTTGCTGGACGGCGAGCGCATAGACAACCTTAGTGATGCGCAAATGCGCCGTATCCGCGGACGCCGTATTGGTGCCATTTTTCAGGACCCGTTGACCTCGCTGAACCCCTTGTACACGGTGGGCCGACAGCTTATCGAGACGATACAAACCCATTTGCCGGTGACTGCTGGGGAGGCCCGTGAACGCGCCATTGCCCTGCTGCAAGAGACAGGCATCGCCGCTGCCGAGCAGCGCCTGGACCACTACCCGCACCAGTTTTCAGGTGGTATGCGCCAACGCGTAGTGATTGCGTTGGCCCTGGCCGGTGAGCCCAAGCTGATCGTCGCCGATGAGCCCACTACGGCGCTGGACGTGTCGATCCAGGCGCAAATTATTTCCTTGCTCAAAAGTGTTTGTAAGAAGCATGGAGCTGCAGTCATGCTGATCACCCACGACATGGGTGTGATCGCCGAAACCTGTGACCGGGTGGCCGTGATGTATGCCGGACGTATTGCCGAAATTGGCCCCGTGCAAACAGTGATCAAAAGCCCGTCTCACCCCTATACCGAAGGCCTGATGGCTGCCATTCCGGGCATAGCGGTCGACCGCGAACGGCTGCACCAGATCGATGGCGCCATGCCGCGGCTAGACGCCATTCCCACGGGCTGTGCTTTCAATCCGCGCTGTACCAAAGCGTTCGACCGCTGCCGGCAACAACGGCCGGATTTGATGGCGGCTGAGGCCACTCAGGCGGCCTGCTGGTTGCACGCGCCGCAGGACCTGCAGGCCGTGCATGGGGTGGTGGCCGCGTGACTACCTCCACCGTGAAACCCCAAGCGTTGGTCAGTGCCGTGGATTTGGCCAAGACCTTCGACGTATCCCCACCCTGGCTGAACCGCGTACTGGAGCGCAAACCCCGCCTGATGTTGCACGCGGTGGACGGCGTCAGCTTCGACATTGAAACGGGTAAAACGCTGGCACTGGTCGGCGAATCCGGCTGCGGCAAAAGCACGGTGGCACGCCTGCTGGTGGGCTTGTACGATCCCACCCGCGGCAGCTTCGGCTTTGATGGCCAAGACGTACACGCCACCCTCAAGACGCCCCAAGGCAAACTCCTGCGCAAGCGCATACAGATGATCTTCCAGGACCCCTACGCCAGCCTGAACCCGCGTTGGACGGTGGGAGACATCATCGGTGAGCCGCTGAAGGAGCATGGTCTGATCACCGACAGCGCCGCCCTGCGCGCCCGCGTGGGCGAGCTCTTGCAGTCCGTGGGACTGAGCGCCAAGGACACGGCTAAATATCCGCACCAATTTTCGGGTGGTCAGCGCCAACGTATTTCGATCGCGCGCGCGCTGGGCACCGAGCCCGAATTTCTGGTCTGCGACGAGCCCACGTCGGCCCTGGATGTCAGCGTCCAGGCCCAGGTACTCAACATCATGAAGGACCTGCAGCAGGCGCGCGGCCTGACCTATTTGTTCATTTCGCACAACCTGGCCGTGGTGCGCCATGTGGCCGACCAGGTCGGCGTCATGTACCTGGGACGCCTTGTGGAGCTGGCAGACAAGCAGGCGCTGTTTGCCACACCGCGCCATCCCTACACGCGCATGCTGCTGGACGCTATTCCCAAGATGCACTCCACTGGTCAGGCACGGACTCCGGTGTCTGGAGAAGTGCCCAACCCGCTGAACCCTCCCGCGGGCTGCGCCTTCCACCCCCGCTGCCCGCATGCCAATGCGCGTTGTGCCACTGAGCGGCCTATGACCTTGAACCTGCCCACCGTGCGCGTGGCTTGCCATGCAGTAGAAGAGGGGAGAATCTGAATATGGATTTACACGCTTGTTTTTCTGACAGCTACGCCAGTGCGCGGGTCAAGTTTTTGGAGGCCGCCGTAACTGCGGGCATGGGAGTGCGTAGCTATGCCCACCCCTTGAAAGGTCGCGATGGCGAAGACCTGGCGGTCGATGTGGCGCTCGATGGCCCGCCAGACGCCGAGCACTTGTTGGTCGTTAGCAGCGCCTGCCATGGCGTTGAAGGTTTTTGTGGCTCTGGTGTTCAGGTGTATGCCGCGCGCGATGCCGAGTGGCGAGCCAAGGCGCGCGCCGCCCGCATAGCAGTCTTGTACATCCATGCGCTCAACCCCCACGGCTTCTCGTTCTGGCGACGCACCACGCACGAAAACGTCGACCTGAACCGCAATTTTCAGGACTTCGGGCAACCGCTGCCGATCAACACCGCCTACCGCGCCCTGCACCCTTTGCTGTTGCCGGCCGAGTGGCCTCCCACCGCCGACAACCAGGCCGCCATTGCTTCCTATATCGCCACCGAAGGCGTGGCGCGCTACCAGTCGGCAGTATCCCAGGGCCAGCATGAGTTCGCCGATGGCATGTTTTTTGGTGGCATAGAGGCGACCTGGAGCAATGAAACGCTGCGCCACGTGTTGCAAACCTATGGCCGCAAGGCCCAGCGCATTGCCTGGATGGACTTGCATACCGGGCTTGGTCCCAGTGGCGTGGGCGAGCGCATATTCGCTTGCCGTGACGAAGCCGCAGGCCTTGCGCGCGCCCGCGCGTGGTGGGGCGGTGGTGGTGCTACGCCCGTCACCTCGATTTACGATGGATCATCCAGCTCCGCGCGGCTGACCGGCCTGATGTGGTGGGCCGTGTACGAGGAATGCCCACAAGCCGAATACACCGGCATTGCGATGGAATACGGCACCTTGCCGATCCTGGACATGATTACCGCTTTGCGCGCCGACCATTGGCTGCATTTGCACCCCGAGGCACCTGCAGCCCTGCAAGCGGCCATTCACCGCCAGGTGCTGGACGCGTTCTATGTCAATACCGATGTGTGGCGTGCACAGATCATCGTGCAGGCCCGCCAGGCCATGTTTCAGGCCGTCGACGGATTATTGGCCTAGACCTGCCGAACGGCTGTCCAGCGGTGTCACAAAAGAGTTCTGTTCCCAGCCGGACGCCAGTTGCTGGCTCTCGGCATATTCTGACGAATTGGACAAGGCCGCATCCAGTTGCGCTATTGCATTGTTTTTGCCCTGGTCGTTGTCCTGGCGCTTGCGTCCCACAATGGCCTGCAGGTTCTCTCGCACATCCTTGAACTGCGACTCCAATTGGCTGGTGAGCCCCGTCCCGCGGGCCGCGTGTTCGCCTAAAAAGGCCGTGCGGATCTGGATCAGGTGGGGCAGATTGGCGGGGTCTACCACCAGGTAGTGGATGCCGCAGTGCGACAGCAGGTTGTGCTTGAGTGTCTGGTTGCTCATGGATAGGCCCTGCGGGCCGGGTACATCAATGCAGCCAATGATTTGCCCTTCCATGCTGCACACGGTGAAAGAGCAGTACACGCCGTTGAGCAAGTGGTACCAATGCTCGGCGTCGGTGCCGGGTTTGGGGGCGGTAAAGCGGGTTACCGGCAATTTGACGAGGATCTGCTGGTCGAACATGACCTTGGCCAGCCAGACCCAGACCAGTTTTTCGCGGTTGTTGACCAGTGGCCGCACTGCCAGCGGCCAGTCGCGCGGAATGCGCCGCTGCACGCGCGTTTGGCGTCGCTGGTACAGCACCAGCACGCCAGCGCCCAAAGCCAGGCCGGCGACGAAAAATAAGGCAAAAAACATGCTCACACCCTGCGCGTTGGGGCCATCTGCGTGGCTTTGTATTCGTTATTCCAGTCTACTGCCATTTGTAACAAAATGCATCAGTTTCCTGCGCAGCACGCCTAGTCGAACGGATTACCATTGGCCTAAATCAACACGAGACACCATGCAGCTTCAGGAAATTCTTTATTCACAGGGCTTTGGCACACGGCGCGTGTGCGCGGGGCTGGTACAGCAGGGGTTCGTCCAGGTCTATAAGGAAAATGACCCGCTAGCCCTCGTCACTGTTACTGATTCCGCTACAGAATTCGTAGCAACCGGCTTGCGCTTCCGGGTCCAGGGCGTCGACTGGGAGTATTTCGAAAATGCCTACGTGCTGCTGAACAAGCCGGCTGGGACCGAATGTTCGCAAAAACCTTCAACCTACCCCAGTATCTACACGCTGTTGCCGTCACCATTGCGGCTGCGACCACAAAAGAGCGCGGTGCAGGGCGTGCAGGCGGTGGGGAGGTTAGACCAGGACACAACCGGTTTGCTGCTGCTCAGCGACGACGGCCAGTTCATCCACCAAATGAGTTCACCCAAAAAACACAGCCCAAAAGTCTACGAAGTGACCGCCAAGCACCCGCTGGATGACAAACAGGTTCAGCGCCTGTTGGCTGGCGTCGTGCTGGACGACGACCCCAAGCCCGTGCGCGCTGCCGCCTGCGAGGTGGTGGATGCCGAGGGTGCAGCGCTGCACCTGCGCCTGACGCTGACAGAGGGCAAGTACCACCAGGTCAAGCGCATGCTGGCCGCGGTGGGCAACCGGGTTGAGGGGCTGCACCGTTCCCGTATCGGGGCGCTGGAGTTGCCGGCCGACCTCGCGCTAGGCCATTGGCGATGGTTGCGCGCTGAGGACTTGCAGAAATTGACCGTTAGAACAGCCTAGTTGGGCAGGTTGGATAGGCTCTTTGGCACGTCTGGTTGATCCAGGTCACTAGAAAGGCCCCCACCCCGGGGAAAACACCTGCTGGGCGATTAAACTTGACGGTTATCCAAAAAGTGATCGCTCGTGAAGATTATTGTCCCCCTGTTTGCCCATGCCCGTCGTCGCATGGCTCCCCATTTGCAGCTTTTTGCGCTATTGGTACCACTGGTCCTTCCTGCAGCGGCGCAGGCTCAGGCCAATCCCCTGTTTGTGCTGAACTCGTTGGATGCCAGCGTCAGCGTGATCGATCCGGTCTCGTGGAAAGAGACCAAGCGCATCGTGACCGGCAAAGAGCCTCACCACATGTACCTGACGCCGGACCAGAAGTCCATCATCATTGCCAATGCGCTGAGTGACTCTCTGACGTTTATCGACCCGAATACGGCCCAAGTGCAACGCACGGTGCGCGGTATTCTGGACCCCTATCAGTTGAGCTTTTCGCCTGACATGAAGTGGTTTGTGACCGCGGCCAATCGCTTGAACCATGTGGACATTTACCGCTGGGACGGTACCGACATGGTGCTGGCCAAGCGCGTGCCGACCGGCAAGACACCTAGCCATTTGTGGATTGACAGCACCAGTAACACCGTTTTCTGCACGATGCAGGACAGTGATGAACTGGTGGCGATTGATCTGGCGACCCAGAGCATCAAGTGGCGTACCAAGACCGGTGCCATGCCGGCCGATATCTTTGGCACGCCAGACGACAAATTGCTGTTGGTCGGGCTCACGGGCGGGGACGGTGTAGAGGTGTACGACGTCTCCGGTCCGCAACCCAAGTTGAAGCAACTGCTGAAGACCAGCAAGGGCGCCCATGCGTTCCGCTCCCTGGGTGACAAACGCCATGTGCTGGTCAGCAACCGCGTGGCCAACACCATCAGCAAGATCGACCTGCAGAGCATGGTTGTGGTCGAAAATTACCCAGCGCCCAGCGGGCCGGACTGTATGGACGTGTCTGCAGATGGGCGCTTCATCTACGTTACCTCGCGCTGGGCGGGCAAGCTTACCGTCATCGACACCACAACCCGCCAGGTGGTGCGCCAGGTCAAGGTCGGCAAGTCGCCGCACGGTGTGTGGACGCTGGACCATGCGGCACGCCGCTGAAGCTGCTTGACAACAGCCATGCGGGCGCGCACTCTCGCCACGACCGCTATTGTTTTGGTAGCTGTATGTGCAGTATCGGAGAGGGCTAGCGGCCAAAATGCCTGTGAGCGTCCGGTGTATTTGACACTGGACACCGGCCACATGGAAGTGGCCCCCCTGATGGCCGAGGTGTTGAAGCGCCAGGGCGTCAATGTCACTTTTTTCGCTGCCAACGAGCGCACCAGCACGGGCGATGGCACGCTGGGCAATGACTGGGCGCCCTGGTGGAAGACCCGCGCCGCCGAAGGCCACGACTTTGCCTCCCATACCTATGACCACGTTTACTGGCGCACGGACCTGCTTGGTGATCCAGTGCGATTTCGCATGCGCCCGTCCGCTGGCGCGCATGATGGCCAAGAGTCCACCTGGGACTCCGCCCAGTACTGCGCGCAGCTGGACCAGGCCAGCCAACGCCTGCAAGCGATCACCGGCAAAAAGCCCTTGCCGCTGTTCCGTGCACCGGGCGGCAAGACCTCGCCCAAGTTGTTGGCTGCTGCCAAGGCCTGTGGCTACGCGCATGTGGGCTGGGCCGCAGCGGGCTTTCTGGGAGATGAATTGCCCAGTGAGGCCTTCAGCAACGACGCACTATTGGCCAAGGCGCTGCGCAATGTCCGCAGCGGCGATATCCTGATGGCGCATTTGGGCATCTGGTCCCGCAAAGACCCGTGGGCACCGTCGGTACTGGAGCCTTTGATCGTCGGGCTCAGGGCCCGGGGCTTTTGTTTCCAGACGCTGCGTGAGCACCCGGACTACAAGACCTGGATTGCAACGCATGACCGCTGACCCGCTAACCCGTTAATGGGCGACCATGCAGTGAACTCGCTCGTAGACAATTTTGTGGACCTCTTCACGACCGCGCAGCTGTGGCTGTTTGAGTTGGTGATCCAGCCCGCGATGTTTGCGCTGGGCCTGGCCAGTGTGCTGGAAGATGGCTATGACGCGACCGGCTGGCTGCTTGTCGGTCTACTGCAACTGGTGGTGCTGATTGCGGTGATAGGCCCACTGCAGCGCTGGCGCCCCGTGGAGCCGGTGACGAACCGGGCCACGATACGCACGGACATGCTGTACACCGTGCTGCACCGTCTCGGGTTGTTCCGCCTCGTGCTGTTTTTCTCGACGGTGCCCCTGTTTGACGAGTTGTTTGGACGCTTGCGCGTTGCCGGGTGGGAGACCTTTCATCTGGATGCCATCTTGCCGGGCGTAAGCGATGTGCCCATCGTCAGCTTTGTGCTGTACCTAGTGGTCATTGATTTCTTCAACTACTGGGTGCACCGGGGTCAGCACCAGTTCGGGTGGTGGTGGCGCCTGCATGCGTTGCACCACGCGCAAAGGCAAATGACCATGTGGAGTGACAATCGCAACCACCTCCTGGACGATTTGTTGCGCGACGCGTTGATGGTGGTGCTCGCACAATTGATCGGCATTGCACCGGGGCAGTTTGTTGCCGTCACGGCGTTCACCCAGCTTAGCGAAAGCTTCCAGCACGCCAATCTGCGGGTGTGGTTTGGCCGCATCGGGGAGCGCCTGTGGGTTAGCCCGCGCTTTCACCGCTTGCACCATGCCATCGGCACAGGGCATGAGTCTCCCGTAAAAGGCGAGGCTACGAGCCTCGGGGCCGTGCGCCTTGGGGGTGCCAACTTCGGCGTGCTACTACCCTGGTGGGATGTGCTGTTTGGCACAGCGAACTTTGAACACCGTTTTGACCCCACCGGCGTTCGAGACCAAGTAGAGCAGGGCAGGGACTATGGCCGTGGTTTTTGGAACCAGCAGTGGTTGGGCCTTAAGCGCCTGATGGGCCGCGCCTGACATGGGCTGGTTGATTTTTGTATGAACTGGTAGCGACCGCTGAAGGCTTTCCAATCGATCGAGAGTCTACGATTGGGATGTTGGCTCCCTGCCACTTGCGCTTGCATGGTGTTCCTCTAACTCGGTGCCGCAGTACTGGCGCTGTTCTGGGGGTTATGCTTGTGCCATGAACCTGTTACTTGATTCATTCTGGCGCGCCGCGCTGTATTGCCTGCGGCCACGGGTCATGTTGTGGTCTTTGTTGCCCCTGGTTTTGGTTATCGGTTGCACCGTGGGGCTGGGCTATTGGTTCTGGGACCACGCCATGGACCAAATGCGTCTGTTATTGGAATCTTCTGCCTTCGTCAACCATGGTTGGGCGTGGCTAGACAGCATGGGGCTGGGCCGTATCAAGACCGTGCTAGCACCGCTGATTGTGATCTTCACCGTGACGCCCCTCATCGTTGTGGTCTGCCTGCTAGTCGTTGCGCTGCTGATGGCACCCATGTTGGTGCGCCTGGTAGCGCTGCGCCGGTTCGCCGCCTTGGAAGAACGCCATGGCGCGACGATGTGGCATAGCCTGGCCTGGTCGCTGGGGTCTACGTTACTGGCACTGATTGCGCTGGTGGTGTCGATCCCGCTGTGGTTTGTGCCGCCGCTGGTTCTGGTGCTGCCGCCGCTGATATGGGGCTGGCTGACCTACCGTGTGATGGCCTTCGATGCCCTGGCCGTGCATGCAAGCAAGGGTGAGCGCGACACCATCCTCAAGCAACACCGGCCCCAACTGCTGGGTATGGGGGTGCTGTGCGGCTATCTGGGTGCCGCACCCAGTCTGGTGTGGGCGTCGGGCGCCTTTTTTCCACCTTGGTTTGTGTTTTTGGCGCCTTTGGCCATTTGGATCTACACCCTGGTTTTTGCATTTTCCTCGCTATGGTTTGCGCACTATTGCCTCACAGTGTTGCAGGAACTGCGCGGTACGCAGCTTGCCGCAAACGCAGCAGCAGCGGCTCTGGCGCTGGGTGTCGAGCCGCCTCTGCCGCCACCCACTGGCATGCGATTCATGCCGTTGGAATAGTCGCCCCTCAACCACGCCGCCAGGTTCCTTCCGTTTTTCCCGGAAAGGTTCTAAATTGGTGCATTCGGGTTATTGCACCAATAGCGTGCAAGATATAGCCTTCCCAATTTGGTGCATCAGGATTCTCGGTTCCAGTTTTGGCCCGACTGCCATGCGGTCTACTTTGCCACATTCCGAATGGAAATAGCACTTTCTCAGGGCAAAATAGGGTGCTTTACCAAAATGGGGTCCAGAGCAGTTGTTGGCACAAAAACTGCGATGTGGACAGGGCGAATTTTTTATAACCGAGCAACAGGAGTATTTGATGGCCAAGACCGTCGCAGACGTGATGAAGATGGTGAAAGAGAATGAAGTCAAGTTTGTTGATTTCCGCTTCACCGATACCCGCGGCAAAGAGCAGCACGTCACCGTGCCGGTGTCGCATTTTGACGAAGACAAGTTCACCTCCGGCCACGCGTTCGACGGCTCTTCCGTCGCGGGCTGGAAGGGCATTGAAGCCTCCGACATGCAACTCATGCCGGACCCCAACACAGCCAACATCGACCCCTTCTTTGAAGAAACGACGATGTTCATGAGCTGCGACGTGGTGGAGCCTGCGGACGGCAAGGCCTACGACCGCGACCCACGCTCCATCGCCAAGCGCGCCGAAGCCTACCTTAAGGCCTCTGGTATTGGTGACACGGCCTACTTCGGTCCCGAGCCAGAATTCTTCATCTTTGACGACGT
>JANXVI010000272.1 GCA_025351745.1 Rhodoferax sp. | reverse complement strand
TTGAAGTACTGCTCGCGCGTGTACTTGCGCACACGCTTGGCATTGCCCAAAATTTCGCCATCGGCGATGCAGACGCGGGCTTCATGGGCCTCGAAGTCTTCTGGGGTGGTGAACTGCACCGGGTGCGTCGCCACCACCGGCAACTTGATGCGCGCGGCCAATTGCACGGTAGCAATCACATGTGATTCGTCATCTACGCGGCCCGCCCTCTGCAGTTCCAGGTAAAAGCGGTGGGGGAACACACCAGCCAGTTGCAAAGATACTTCTCGCGCACGGGCCTCGTCACCCTGCACCAGAGCCTGCCCTACGGGCCCGGCCTGTGCGCCCGATAACGCGATCAGACCTTCGTTCAGTTCTTGCAACCACGCCAGCTTGATGACGGCCTGGTTTTTGACAATGTTTTGCGTGTAGCCCCGGGCCAACAGCTCAGACAGGTTCAAATAGCCTTGCTTGTTTTGCACCAACAGCACCATGCGCGACAGCGCAGTTGCATCACCACCCAGACCTTCGATAAATATCTCGACACCAATGATGGGCTTGGTGCCCTTGGCACGCGCCTGCTTGTAGAACTTGATGGCCCCAAACAGATTGCTCAGGTCGGTGATGGCCAGCGCGGGCTGGCGATCACCGACCGCCGCGGCAACGATTTCGTCAATTCGGTTGGTTCCGTCGACTACGGAAAATTCGGTGTGCAGGCGCAGGTGTACAAACATGCCAGGATTGTAGGTTTGAAACCGAAACCCACACCCCAATTACACGGGGCTTAAGGCTTTACCTTAGCCGTAAATGCTGCTACCCGCTGTCCAAACAATTTGGCAGTGTCCAAGTCCCCCTGGGGCATCTCAGCAGGCGACGCGTCGGAAGGTGACTGGGCCATGGCACCTGCGAATGAAGCGACGTAGTTGATGTCATTGCGCTGGGCAGCCTTCGAATTGCTGGGCATCAGACCCGTGCCCACCCATATACCGCTGTGCTGCATGGCCAACGTGAAAAGGTAGTGCAAGGTAGAGTGCTTGTCGCCGTTCATGGAGGCGCTGTTGGTAAAACCTGCAAACACCTTGTCTTTCCACTGCTGGCTGAACCACTGCTTGCTGGACGCATCGGCAAATTTTTTGAACTGCCAGCTCACGGAGCCCATGTAGGTCGGGCTGCCCATGATGATGGCGTCGGCTGCTGCCAGAGTGGCCCATTGTGCCTCGGTGAGGTTGCCGTCCGCATCAATGGCAACCAGCTCGGCATCTGCTCCCTGTGCAACACTTTGCGCCATGCGCAGGGTGTGTCCGTAACCCGAATGAAAAACAACTGCTACTTTTGCCATGGTGTACTCCTAAAAGGCGAAAAAGGCATTCGCCTCATGCGAACGCCGGGGGAATCAAGGGTGCAGATCAAAGACCAGGACTTCGGCATCGTCGCCATGCGACAGCACCACACTGGTCTCATCCTGCAAAAGGGCTGCGTCGCCGCTGGCGAGCTGTTGGCCGTTCACATGTACCGAGCCGCGAACCACCTGCACATAGCTCTTGCGCCGCGCATCCAACACCAACTGGGCGGTCTGCTCACCGGTGAGCAGTGCACCGTACATGCGGGCGTCCGCATGGATCAGCACCGAGCCATCTGCCCCGTCCGGCGAGGCCAATAGGCGCAAGGCGCCTTGCTTCTCCTGCGCAGTGAAGGTCTTCTGTTCATAACTGGGCGCAATGCCTGTCACGTTGGGTTCAATCCATATCTGCAGAAGATGCGTAGTGTCATTCGGCGCATGGTTGAACTCGCTGTGCTGCACCCCGGTCCCGGCACTCATGCGCTGCACATCGCCGGGCGGAATCCCTTTGATGTTGCCGATGCTGTCCTTGTGCGCCAGATTGCCTGCCAGCACATAGCTGATGATTTCCATGTCGCGGTGCCCGTGCGTGCCAAAACCGGTGCCCGGCGCAATGTGGTCTTCGTTGATAACGCGCAAGTTGCCCCAGCCCATGTGCTCAGGGTCGTGGTAGCCAGCGAAAGAAAAACTGTGAAATGACTTAAGCCAGCCATGATCAGCATAGCCGCGGTCGGAGGATTTGCGTACGGTTAACAAAATGTGTGCCCTTTCAATAGGTCAAATTTTGCGGCGGTCGAAGCGGTTTTCCGTCCACCGCGATTGATGGCATCATTCAAATAATTTCAATTTACTAGGGCTGTTCATGCAAACCGCACGCGATGTCCTGACCCCCGACGCCCTCGCCATGCTGCAGGCCATTGACGAAGCCGGTAGCTTTGCCGCGGCGGCTCGCGCCATGGGCATGGTGCCTAGCGCCTTGACCTACCGTGTGCGCCAAATTGAAGATGCGCTGGACGTTCTGCTGTACGACCGCAGCTCACGCCAAGCCAAACTCACGCGCGCCGGTGCGGAGCTACTGCAGGAAGGCGCGCGCTTGCTGCAAGAAATAGACGCGGTGGCCAACCGGGTCAAGCGAGTTGCCACGGGCTGGGAATCCCAGCTCACCATTGCAGTGGACACCATCCTCTCCAAAGGCACGGTGATGGAGTTGTGCGAAAGCTTCTTCAGCCTAAACCCGCCGACCCGCATCAAGCTGCGCGACGAAGCGCTGACGGGAACGCTGGAGGCCCTCACCTCGGGTCAGGCCGATTTAGCCCTGGGGGTGGCGCTTGACGCAGCCAACGTGGCTGGTATCCAAAGCAAGCCCTTAGGCACTATCGAGTTCGTCTACGCCGTAGCGCCCCACCACGCCTTAGCCGGGGCGACCGAGCCGCTGAGCGACATGCTGATCCAACAGCACCGCGCCGTAGCGGTGGCTGATTCGATCCAACGCGGAACCGGTGCGACCTTTGGCCTGTTGAGCGGACAAGATGTGTTCACGGTCGGCACCATGCATGCCAAGCTGGATGCCCAGTTGCGCGGTTTGGGTGGCGGCTACCTACCGCTCTGTATGGCGGGTGCCTACATCGAGACCGGCCGCCTGGTCGTCAAGAAGACTGAGCGCCCGCAGCGCCAAGTCTCGCTAAGCTTTGCATGGCGGGGCGCCACCGCTTCCAGCCAAGGCCGGGCGCTGCAATGGTGGTTGCAACAAATGGAAAGCTCCAAGACCCGATCTGCCCTACTGGAACAGCACCGCGGAAATTCCTAGCGCCCATCGACAAGCATCCGGATAAACTGGCACAACATACCAACAACCCTAGGAGACAACCCCCATGACCGCACCCAGACACATCGCCATCGTTGGCGCAGGCATGGCCGCTGTCACCTGCGCGCGCACCTTGGTGCAGGCGGGGCACAGGGTCACCGTGTTCGAGAAGAGCCACACCGTGGGCGGTCGCATGGCCACACGCAACAGCGCCTTTGGCACCTTTGACACCGGCGCCCAGTACTTCACCGTACGCGATCCGCGCTTCATGCAGGCCATGCAAACCACGCCCGCAGTCAGCAAACGCTGGAGTGCCAACACGGTGCAGGTGCTCGACTCTCACGGCCGCGTGGCCGCCGCCGGCTTGCCTGCGCGCGAACCCCATTGGGTACCCAGCCCAGGCATGAGTGCTCTGGTGCGCCGCTGGGCACAGCCTTTGGTAGCAACCCAATGCCTGGAGCTCAACACCCAGGTTACCCACATCGAACGCGACACACTGAACAAGGACCAATGGCAATTGCGTACCAGCGGCGCTGCCGACAGCAGCCACGTCTACGGTGGCTTTGATGCCGTGGTGCTGGCAGTTCCTTCGCCCCAGGCGCAAGCCCTTCTCGAAAACACACCAAAGGCCTCCAGTCTGTTGAAAAAAATCAGCCGTGTCACCGTTTCACCCTGTTGGACACTGATGTTGGCTTTTCCCCAGGCCATGCAGCCCGGCCTGTCGGCGCTGGGGCCACAGTGGAACGCGGCGCGCAGCACCCACCACCGCATTGCATGGATGACCCGTGAATCGAGCAAACCCGGCCGCGGCCCGGTGGAACGCTGGACCATACAGGCCAGTGCCGCCTGGTCTCAAGAGCACCTGCACGACGACCCCAAACGCGTGCAGGCAAAGCTGACCAAGGCATTCGCTGAGGTCACCGGTATCCGCGCCGAGGCCGCCCACGCCGACACCAAGCGCTGGCTCTATGCCAAGACCGACCAACCGCTGGGCCAATCGCACCTGTGGGATGCCACATCCGGAATTGGTTTGTGTGGCGACTGGTGCCTGGGTCATCGCGTCGAAGATGCCTTTGTCTCTGGCCTGGAACTCGCACTTTCCATCATTTGAACCCTGCGACGATTTATCGAGGTCGGTTCGCGCCCTCGCCCACCGGCGCGCTGCACGCGGGCTCGCTGGTGGCGGCGCTGGCCAGTTGGCTTGACGCCCGGGCCCATGGCGGCCAATGGCTGGTGCGCATGGAAGATGTGGACGCACCGCGCACCGTCGCCGGGGCAGCCATGCGCATCTTGCAGCAACTCAACGACTGCGGGCTGGTGTCGGACGAAGCGGTCGCCGTGCAGTCCACGCGATCCGCTTTCTACCAGCAAGCACTGGAACAACTGGTATCACGCGGTCTGGCCTACCCCTGCAGTTGTTCACGCAAAGAGATAGCAGCGGCCATTCAAGCCCAAGGCAAGTACCGGAAGCGGCACGCCGAACGGGTCTACCCCGGCACCTGCCGCAACCGTTTGCCAGCACAGCTCCGTGCGGACCATCCACCATGTGCATGGCGTGTTCGAACCGATGCCCATATGACAAATGGGCCTCTAGCCCTCGTAGAACCTGCTTTTTCTACTATCAAATATGTAGCAAATGATTTGATACTGTGGCAGGACAGGCAACTGGGTGCGCAGCAACAGGATGTTGCGCAAGAGGTGGGAGACTTCGTTTTGAAGCGTGCCGACGGCTGCTTTACCTACCAACTCGCGGTCGTCGCGGACGACGCAGCACAGGGCATCACCCATGTGGTGCGCGGCATGGACTTGGCCGACAACACGGCGCGCCAAGTGCTGTTGCAGCATGCCCTGGGCCTGCCCACCCCGCAGTACCTGCACACACCGCTGGTGCGGGGAGCCAACGGCGAAAAGCTGTCCAAGCAAAACGGATCGCAGCCGGCTGATACCTCCAACCCAAAAGCAGCGCTGACCGCGCTACAACAAGCAGCGCAAGCGCTGGGCTTGCCCGCCACCCGGCAGAACAACATCCCTCAAGCGTTGACCGATTGGACCGCTGCCTGGCGCGATATCTACCTGGCAACCGCAACCCGCATTGAGCGCGCCACGTAAAGCAGACAAGCCACCGTCAACGCTGCGCCGACCAGCACTCCCGGCAACACCCGCGCCAGCGTCAGCGACTCGCCCTTGAGCACCAACATCATCAATGTGTTCTGGGCCAGGCCAGGCACCCACAGGTACCACGGCGCGTCGCCTCCAGGGTTCAGCATACTGACCATGGGCGCCAGACCTACCAGGGTAACAACCAGTGCACTGCCAGCCTGTGCCTCCTTGAACGTCTTGGAGCGTATGGCCATCGCCATCAGCAGCGCACCCAGCCCTGCCGCCAACGGCGTTTGCAGCAGCAAAAACGCCACGACTTCGAACCAGCCAAACTGGAACATAGCCTGTAGGCTGTCACTGCGCAGCAGCCACTGCGCCGGCACAAAGCTCAGATTGGCCAAGAGGGCCACGGCCATGCCCAGCAGCGCCACAGCACCCCATTTGCCAAGCACCAGCGCAAAGTGCTGCACAGGGTTCATCAACAAAGGTTCCAGAGAACCGCGCTCGCGCTCGCCTGCCGTGCTGTCCAGTGCGGCCGTCAGCGCGCCGTAGAGCACGGCCATGATGATGAACATCGGTATGACGCCGGTCAGGCGGGCCGCGCGGGCCTGGGTGCTGGCCAGGTCTCGCTCTTCTACATCCACGGACTGCAGCAAGTCGGTCGACACGCCTCGCAAGGCCAAGCTCAAGGTGGCGCGCTCGCGGCTAAAGCCCTGCAGCAGTCGCAACAGTGTGGATACACCGGCACCGGCTCGTTGGTTGGCGCTGTCGCTCACCACGGCCACCGTGGGGCGCTCGCCAGCGCGCAGTTCGCGCTCAAAGTCTTTGCCAATCACCATCACCGGATCCAGTAGCGTAGTGGCGCGCAGGCGGGCCTCGTAGTCCGCCGGAGCGGGTTTCAGCGTGTAAGTTTGGCGTTCGATAAAGTTGCGCAACGTGGGTGCAAATTCAATACCCACCACCAAGACCTCGCGCTTCTCGGCCCGCTCTTCCAAAGACGAAATCAGCGTCGAGAGCGCCAACAGCAGCAGCGGACCCATCAGAACCGCGGGAACCAGCAGGCGCAACAGCGTGCGCCGATCGCGCAGTGCGTCAAACACCTCCTTGGTCAACACTACCCAGAAGCTTTTCAAGAACAGGCCTGCTTTCATGCGTGCGCCTCAGGTGTGGGGTGAGGAAACGCCAGCTTGACGAAGGCATCTTCAAACTTGGACTCTCCGGCTTGGGCCAGCAGTTCAGGCACCGAACCCTGCGCCACGCTGCGGCCTTGCGCAACGACCACGACGTGTTCACACAACTGCTCGACTTCTTGCATGATGTGGGTCGAAAAAACAATGCATTTGCTGCCCCCAGCAGGAGAGCGCAAGTGGCGCAGCACCTCGCGCAGCGAACGCGTGGCCAGCACATCCAGGCCATTGGTGGGCTCGTCGAGCACAATGTTGGCGGGGTCATGTACCAAGGCCCGGGCCAAGGCGGTTTTCATCCGCTCTCCCTGGCTAAATCCCTCGGCACGGCGATCCAAAATTTTGTCCATATCCAGTAGGCGCGATAGCTCTTGTGCCCTGTCGCTTGCTGCGTCTGCCTCCATACCCTGCAGACGGCCAAAGTAGATGATGTTTTCGCGTGCCGACAGCCGCGGGTACAACCCATGCGCATCCCCCAAAATGCCCATGCGTGCCAAAGCCTGGCGCGGCGCCTGGTCCACCGCAATGCCATCCACCGTGATGCTGCCGCCATCGGGCTTGAACAGCCCACCCAACATACGCAATGTCGTGGTTTTGCCCGCACCATTGGGGCCTAGCAAGCCAGTGATGCAGCCGCTGGCCGCGTACACCGTGACGCCCTGAACCGCATGCACGGTCTGCTTGACCGCGCGCTTGAACAGCGACCCCCCGCTGCGTGCCACAAAGTGTTTGCTGACGTTGTCGATCTGGATCATGGTGATGGCACGCGGCTTGACGAGAGGAGCGTCGTCGCGCCAGTCGTGCCCGCTTGGGGCGGAATGAATGCGCTGGCACGCGGAATTTTGGTCGCGCAACTGGCATCCTGTGGCAATGCGGCACTGTTGGACTTTGCATCGATGAAACGAAACAACACCTCGTTCATGCAACCCACAGAAGCCACACCATGGCCCGCCTGCGGCACTACGATGTGTTGTACCAGGGATGTGTCGTGCGCCGCCAGCGCCTGGGCCACGCGCACGCCATGGCGTGGTGGTGTAGCGGGGTCTGCGCCGCCGCTGAGCAGCAGCACCGGCGTTGACGTTGGGCGCACGGTGTAGAAGTCGGGTGACACCGCCCCTTTGGGCCAATCTTTGCAGACCCGCGCATAAAACGTGGCATCTTCTCGGCCAAAATCCGCGCCGGGCTGGTCTACGGCGTCCATGAGACGCGGCGCGTCTTCGGCACACACCACCGAAAAGTGCATGCCCATAGCCACGCGCATGCCCTTGCGAGTGCCGATTGTTCCGCCCAGACCCAGCAGTCCCTCAAACCGACCCTGACTCGCAGCATCAATCGCAGCGGGCAAGGCAGCAGTGAGTGCAGGCACATAAAGTGGCGTGCGAACGCTGCGCAGGAGCAGCTCGCGTGTGAGCACGAAGCGTTCGGGCAAACCGGTTACAGGATGGCTTACGGTCACCTGGTGCGGCAGGCTTTGCAATAGGGCTGCCCATTTTTGGTTCAGTTGGGGATACTGCGCCGCGCACACCGGTTCTTGTGCACAGGCCGACAAACTGGAATTGAGTGCAGCCTGACCATCGGTCGAAAAGCTGGCGGGCAACACCATGTCGGGCGGCGCCACTCCGTCCAGCACCGTGCGGCGCACCTGGCCGGGGAACTGTCGCAAATACTCCAGCGCAGCGCGCGTGCCATACGAGGCGCCGATCAGGTTCCACTGCGGCACGCCTAGTTGCTGTCGCACGGCCTCGAAATCCTGCATGGCGAATGTGGTGGTGAAGAACCGCAAATCACCGTAGGGCAAACGCTCCAGCGCAACGCGGCATTGCTCCAAGCGCCGTGCTTGTGCGTCGGGCTCCAGCAGTTGTGCCACTGGCAACTTGCTGTCGTCCTGGCATTGCAACGGGGCCGACTTGCCGGTGCCGCGCTGGTCGATGAACACGATGTCGCGGCGGTAGTTCAAACGGGTCAGCCGTGGCAGAACGGCCGCTGCTAGGCCTATGGCGCTTTGGCCAGGCCCCCCGGCGAGCATCAACACAGGATCGGGCTGCTTGTTGCGCGCCATGGCGGGCACCAACAGGTAATGCACGCCAATCTGCACGCCCTTGGGGTCGGCCGGATCCAGCGAACGCTGGATCACGCCGCACTGCAGTTCGTTCGGCAGGCCTTCAACGCGGCAAGCTTGCGTTACTTGCGTAGTCACGGCCGCAGGGGCAGACGCGGCCCCCATCAAGCAGACGAACGCAATGCCCTTGGATCCAAGCATACGGGCGCATTGAAGAAAAATTTTGTGACCGGGTTGTCGTGGCATATCCGTCCTGCGAAGCCGTTTGCAAAGCACGCCATTATGGGGCGCGGTCAAGTTCGGTCAACCATACCGTAGCATGCAGACCTACACCCCCAAAGTGAATCGACCCCTCTCAAAAGAGGGTATCGCCATGGGCAGACTGTGATGGAATGGCGGTATGAACCCGATCCAAATCGCTTTAAATGCCTTCACCGCTGCACGGCAGGGCAGCGAAGCGCGCGTCGAGCGGGACAAGGTCGACCTTCTGGTAAAGGGCTTTCGGCTGGCCATTGCGTCAACCATCGCGGGCCCCGTGCTGACCGCATGGCTGTTTCAGGACTACATTGGCCCTTGGTTTGCCTGGGGTCCGGCAGCCGTCGTCTATCTTTTGCATCTTGAGCGCTACTTCTTTTTGAAGCGCTTTGACTTGGCCCGCAGTTCCGCCAGCTTTACCCCTGCGCCGTGGCTGGACGGTGTCACCTGGCGATTGGGAATCATGGGAAGCGTTTTGGCACTTTGGAACATTCCAACGGTTGCCAGCGGCAGTGACACCGCCATGTTTTACTCGATCACCCTCACCGCGGTAATGTGTGCTGGCGCTTTGACCCAGTTTTGTGTGTATACCCCTGCCTTGTGGGCTTTGGTGACACCATTCTTGTTGGGCATCACCCTACAACTCCTTGTGCATGCTTCGCACAGCACACTCGTCAGTGCCGTATTTTTAGGAGTCCTGTGGATCACATTGGTCATGGCAGGACAACGTTTCTCCATCGTCATGCACAGGGACCTGGAGCAACGCTACCGCAACGCGGATTTGGTAGCAGAGCTGTCGGCGCAAAAAAATGTGGCCGAGGCAGCTAGCCAGGCCAAAAGCCGTTTTTTGGCGGCTGCCAGCCACGACTTGCGCCAACCCGTTCACGCCGTAGCCTTGCTGGCTTCCGCGCTCCAAGCCCACAGCACCGATGATGGGCAGAAGGCGCTGCTGGCACGCTTGCAGGGGGGTGTCGAACATTTTTCGGACGTTGTTGATGAGATTCTGGACATCGCACGCCTTGACGCCAATGTGGTGGCCATCAACATGCAGGCTGTGCCCATTCAAGGCATGCTTGACCGCGCTGACGCCACCTACCGCGAGGTGGCCAGTGCCAAAGGCATTGGGCTACTGATTCGTCCGGCGGGCTTGGAGGGCGCCATGGTGCATGCCGATTCAGCCTTGCTGTGGCGCGTCATCAGCAACCTGGTGGGCAACGCGGTGCGTTACACCCCCCGCGGCAACGTGTTACTGGCCGTGCGGCGCGAAGGCGGGTCTTCAGTTGAAGGAGGACAATGCCCGCTGCGTTGGAGAATTGAGGTGCGCGACAGTGGACCTGGCATTGCCAGCGAACAACAAAGTTTGATTTTTGAGGAATTTTTTCAGTTGCACAACCCGCAACGCAGTAGCGACCAAGGACTTGGCCTGGGATTGGCGGTGGCCCGCCGCATGGCTGCGATGATGGGACTGGAGATAGGCTTGCGTTCCGAGGTTGGCAACGGATCGGTCTTTTGGGTCTCGTGCAGCGCGGTTGACCCGGTCGGCCACACCGTGAGCACCGACGACGAGACTCAGACCACCCAGCAGACAGCTCCGATTACGCAACTGCGGGTCATGGTCGTCGATGATGACGAACGCTCGCGCGAGGCGATGGGTGCCTTGTTGGGCTCCTGGGGCATACAGCCTGAACTGGCCGCCACGGGCGCAGCCGCCGCCAGCATCATTCTGGACAAGGGATTTACACCGGACGTCCTGCTCACCGACCATTGGTTGGCGGACGGTGAGGATGCCTTCAGCGTGGCAAAAAAAGTGATGCATGCCCGAAGAAGTCAGGCAGTCCCCTTGCAAGTTGCAGTGTTCACGGGAGACATGAGCCTGTCCACAGAAGCAGCCGTCTCGGCGAAAGGATGGCACTTTTCGCCAAAACCGGTACGCGCATTGGCCCTGCGCATGTGGCTGGAAATGCTGGTTGCCAAGGAGCCGCTATGACCATTGCCCCCACTCTTTCCAACAGCAGATTGCTGCTGGCAGATGATCATCCGTTGATACGCAGCGGCATGCGTGCACAACTGGAGCCGCTGGGTAACTTTGATATCGAAGAGGCGTGGGACGCCCAGTCGTTGGAAACAGCGCTGTCCAGAGCGCAATGCCACAAGAAGCCATTCGATCTCGCGCTGGTGGACGTCATGATGCCGGGTATGCACGGCATAGACAGCCTGCTGCAACTGTGCAACGCGTACGCGGACGTGGCGTTTATTGTGGTGACCGGTTTGGATATTCAAACCATCACCAAGCGCTGCCGAACCCAGACCAATATTCGCGGCGTTGTTGATAAGAGCCGGTCTGCACCCGAACTGCGCAGGCTGTTGGACTTGGCGATGATGGGGATTCCGATATGGGGGGACACGCAGGAGAGTGGTGCATCAGGTAGCGCATCGGCTAGCGCGGCGTCCAACCACGCCCGCACGGGCGGCTCACCATCAGCAGCGTTGTCCGGGCGACTCGATGCGGTTGCCAATGGTGTGGCGCGCGGCCTCAGCAACGCGCAGGTGGCCTATGAACTCGGGCTGACCGAAGGCACGGTGAAAGCCTACCTTAAGGAAATATTCAAAACGCTGGGCGTGAGCAACCGGACACAACTGTCGATCAAGATGCAGGAACGTGGTTAGCGCCCATCACGAAAGCCGTGCATCCTGCAACGACCGAAGGCCCACAAGCGGGAACGAGGGATGCGTCATCGGACAAGGGAGCCTGTTCGCCGGGATTGAAAGGCCCCGGCACGGTATCGCCTGTCAGCGCGCCGCGCGAGCAAACAAAGCCCAGCAAAGTACGCCGACGTCGAAACGCGACGGACGGCCACGGGCGCAATCCGGTATATTCTGGTCCGGTCGCTGAAAAGGAGCCAGATTCTGTTTGGTCCACTAGCACCGACGAAAGCAAGTTTTACGATGCCAAACACCATTCCACAGGAATCGCCTGAGCGTGAAAAGACCGACGCAGGCCTGCGTGATGAACGCGAAAGAGCCGATCGAGAAATAACAGCAACCCGGTTGGCCACCGAAAAGCATGCTGACGCGGTCTTGGAGCATGCCCGCAAAAATGCGGACGCTGTACTGGCCACAGCACGCGAAAAAGCGGACGAAAAGACGGACGAAAAGGCAGACACCACCGCCCCGCACGCCATTCAAACCACAGTGACTGAAGATCGACAGGCCGAGGACGTAACCTTGCGCGGTGAACGGGCTGCAGCAGACAAGAGCGTGCGCCGCGAGCGCCACGCAACGTCCCTTATGCTCAACCGGCTTTTACCGCATGAGCGTGACGCAACCGATCAATATTTGCTCACAGAGCGCGCCCGCTCCGACGACGCGCTCGCAACTCGGGACGATTTCCTCGGCATGGTCTCCCACGACCTGCGCGATCTCCTCAACGGAATCGTGGTGAGCTCGCAGTTCTTGGCCCAAAAGCTGGAGAAACACAGCGAGCGCGACCAGTTGTTACTGGAAACTACGCGTATCGAACGGTACGGCGCGCGCATGAACCGCTTGATCGGCGACTTGGTTGACGTTGCCAGCATCGACGCCGGCAAACTGGCCATGCAAAAGGCTCAAGGCGACGTTGCCACACTGGTGCTCGAGGCGGTGGATGCCCTTCAGGCTGCGGCATCAGCAAGAGGGGTTTCGCTAGCGGTGCGCGGTGAGCAAGCGCCTTTCTTGGCGGAGTTTGACCACGACCGCTTGCTGCAAGTACTCGCCAACCTCATCGCCAATTCGATCAAGTTCACCCCCAGGGGCGGACATATCCATGTGCACTACCAACGCATGCAGGATGTACTGGAATTTTGCGTAGACGACACCGGTGATGGAATTCCCATTGCGATGTTGGAGGCCGTATTTGAGCGGTTCTGGCAGGTCGGCAAAAATGACCGGCGTGGGCTCGGCCTGGGTCTGTACATCTCACGATGCATCGTTGAGGCCCATGGCGGCAGCATTCGGGCGGAAAGTAGCCCAGGCCACGGAACGCGAATGTTCTTCACGCTCCCCTTCCGTGCGATAGCGTAAGTGCTATGTGGGCCGTCAATGTGCTTCCGGCAGGGTTATCTTTCGCCAACCGCACGGCGTGGCCCGGCTCGGAAACGCGCAAGCTCAAATGCAGAAACCGGCGCGGTCGGCCACCCAGGTAATTGCCGCAGCCCAGGCGGTCAAACCAGAGCCCCATAGGCTTCGGCCATCGCGGATGCCAGCCGGGCGTTGTTGAGCACCAGTTGAATGTTGGCCACCAGGCTGTCGCCCCCGGTCAGCTCACACACCCTGGCCAGCAGGAACGGTGTTGATTCCTTGCCGCCAATGCCCTGCGCCTGGGCCTCTTGCAGCGCTTGCACCACGGCCGCATCAATAACGGCCTGGGGCATCGCAAACGATTCTGGGATGGGGTTGGCAACGACCAGCCCACCCCGCAGTCCCATGGCCCATTTCGCATGCATGACCTGGGCAATGGCCTGCACCGTGTCGAGCTGGTAGTCCACCTTGAACGCACTGGCACGGGTAAAGAAGTCGGGCAACCACGCGGTCTGGTAGCCAACAACGGGCACACCATGCGTCTCCAGGTACTCCAGTGTCAGGCGCAGGTCGAGAATGGACTTGGCGCCAGCGCAAACCACCGCTACCGGAGTCTGTGCCAACTCTTGCAAGTCCGCCGAGATATCAAAGCTGTGTTCAGCGCCGCGGTGCACCCCGCCAATGCCCCCAGTGGCAAACACACGAATGCCTGCCATGGCGGCAATCACCATGGTGGACGCGACGGTGGTCGCACCCGTCGCGCCAGCCGCTACGACAAATGGAATATCTCGCCGACTCACCTTCGTCACGCTGCGACCTGTAGTGCCCAGTACTTCGACCTCGCTCGCCGTCAGGCCCGCTTTGAGCCTTCCATGGATGATGGCAATGGTTGCAGGCACAGCACCGTGGTTGCGTACCTCGACCTCAACCTCCAATGCCGTCGCCACATTTTGCGGATAGGGCATGCCATGCGAAATGATGGTGGACTCCAGGGCCACCACGGGCTTGTTGTGCGCCAACGCATGGGCGACTTCGGGATGTATGTCGAGATAAGAATTTGTCATAGTGGGGTGGCATTGTGCATGCACTGCACAACGGCGGTCACCGACAGCCCCGGATGGTTGGCCTGCGAAGACGCCAACGTCATCGCTGCACATCCCAATGCGAACGGTATCGCTGCGTGCAGTTCCTGCTGGCTCACCAGGGAGTGCACCAGGCCGGCCATCAACGCGTCGCCGGCTCCTGTGGCATTGACCACGGTGCAGGGCAGTGCACCGTGCCAGCCCTGGCCTGCGTTGCGCCCACTCCAGTAGACACCGCGTTCGCCCAGGCTCAGCACGACGTGCTCCACACCAAGTGCATGCAAGCACTGCCCGGCCCTCACTATGCTGGCGTCATCGTAGATGTCAAAGTGGCACAGCGCCTGCGCTTCCAACCGGTTGACTTTCAACAAATGCACGTGGGCCAGCCAGGGCAAAATACGCGTGCATTTGAAGGCCGACACCGCATCCACATAAACCGGCGTGTCCCCGCGGTTGGCAAACAACCAGTCCAGGGTTTGCGCGCTCACATTGCAATCCACCACCAGCGCGGCGGCTTGCGGCACCCAGGGCGCGCGCAGCGCCAGCCGCTCAGGCGTGATGCATTCCAAAATACCCATGTCATTCACGGCAACCGACATATCCCCATCAGGGCCGTGCAGCGACAAATACGTCGATGTGGATTCACCCTCCAGCACCCAACTGCCGTGCACATCGACACCGGCCGCGCGGGTTGCATCCAGCAAACTGCGTCCATACAGATCGCTGCCTACTGCTGTCAGCAAGCGCGTGCTGTTGCCCAGTCGTGCCAGGTTTTCTGCAACATTGCGGGCCACGCCACCCGGTGCGCAGCGAATGCGACCCGGGTTGGAATCCGACAAGACCAATGGCTGTGCGGTGCTGCCCGAGATATCCATATTGGCGCCACCAAGCACCACGACAAAACGAGCATCGGTAGGCGTGCTGTTCAGGGTGGGATTCATCAAAAGCATGGTAAACGAATCTATCCAGCGCGGCGGCTTGCGGGTCTGGCCAGCGGCCCAAAGTCAGATAGCGGCCGTTTGCGGGCGGGAAAACGTGAACATTTTCCCGCGGCCTGAATAGCTAGAGAGCCTGGCAGCGTGATCTCCTTAAGAAAATTCGGCATCTAGCCCTCGTCGCTCCTGCGTATGCAGCTATAAAAGTAATAGCAAATGAAGACTGTCGCCAGTGCAACAATGGCGCTGACAGTCGCAACCGATTGACTGGCGGCGGCAATCTTCTTGTTGGCACGCAGCACATGCCATACGCCGCCCTGGCCATCGCCATTCGATTCACCGGGTTTGGCATCACCCACGTACAGGTACCAAGGCTTCCCTTGGTACACAGATTGCTGCACACTGTCATCCCTCTTCATGGCAGTGAATTGCACAACCGCCAATGCCGCGTTGCCGACAACGAACACGCGCCAGGTACTCAAGCAGGCTCCGCTGCAGTTACTTTGGTTGGCGCTGTCTTTGTCAAAGGTATACAGAGGGCGTCCGTCTTCGTTGGCGAGTAGGCCGATGGTGCTGGAGCCCTATGGCCCGCGCGTAGTTACTGGCTCAAGCTGTCTGATAGCAATTGCGCGGCTGAAACAGGGCGTCCAAAGTAGTAGCCCTGAAACGCCTCACAACCCAAGCCAACCAAAAAGTCGCGTTGGTCGGCTGTCTCTACGCCTTCGGCAATCACTTTAAGCCCCAGACTTCGGCCAAGCGCGATGATGGTGCGTGCAATGACCGCGTCGCTGGCGTCGCTCAGAATATCGCACACAAATGATTGATCAATTTTCAATTGATCCAGCGGCAGTCGTTTGAGGTACGACAGCGACGAATAGCCGGTGCCAAAGTCATCCAAAGAGAATCCGACGCCCATAGCCTTTATCTGGTTCATCTTCAATATGACGCCATTTACGTCATCGACCAACATGCTTTCCGTTAACTCCAATTTCAGACTGTGCGGATCGGCACCGGACTCGGACAGAGCGGCCGCAACATTGGCGACAAAACCGCTTTGCGCGAACTGAGCGGCACTGACATTGACTGCCATAGTCCAAGTGCGAGTAGCGTCCTGTTCAGACCATTGCGACAATTGGTTGCAAGCGGTCTGCAATACCCACTGCCCCAAAGGCAAGATCATTCCAGTCTCTTCTGCAAGTGCAATGAAGTGAGCTGGCGACACCAAGCCGCGAGTGGGGTGCGCCCAGCGCACCAGGGCCTCAGCTCCAGTTGCTTTCCCAGCCATATCGACTTGAATTTGGTAATGCAAGACGAACTCTCGGTTCGTCAACCCCCGCCGCAAATCGGCTTCCAACTCAGCATATGCGGTTGCGGCTGCCTGCATGGCAGGGTCGAAAAATCGGGCGGTATTGCGTCCGGCAGACTTGGCCTGGTACATGGCCACATCCGCTTTTTTTAGCAACTCTTCTATACTTTCTGGCTCTCTGGAAAACACCACAATACCAATGCTGGGTGTGCTGTCGTATCTGGCATCTCGCAGGATATACGGTTGGCCCAGTGTTTGCAGTATTTTGTTGGCAATGACTTCGGCTTGTGTCGCCGCTTCCTCTGCTTGCTGGCTGAGTGACTCCAGCAACACGACAAACTCATCACCACCGAGCCGCGCTACGGAGTCTCCTTCCCGCACGCACCCCTGCAAGCGCTGCGCAACCTGTTGCAGCAGCAGGTCGCCCAGGTCGTGGCCCCGCGTGTCATTGAGCTGCTTAAAGTGGTCCAGATCCAGGAACATCAACGCCCCGTGGAACCCCGTCCGGGCAGAACTCAACACAGCCTGGCGCAATCGGTCAGTGAGCAATCTTCGGTTCGGCAGTTCAGTGAGCGCGTCAAAAAAGGCCAAACGTCGAATTTCTTCGACATCCTTTCGGTGTTGCGTGATGTCGCGGACCACGCCAACGTACGTGGTCTTTCCACCCAACTTGATTTCAGACACCTGCAAGGTCATGGGGAACAGATGCCCGCCTTTGCGACGCCCTTCCAACTCCAGTGTCTTGCCAATGGCCTTGCGTTCCCCCGTTCGCGCGTAATGCGCTAGATAGCCGTCATGGTGAGGTTGATGGACTTCGGGCATCAGCATAGAAATGTTGCGTCCGATGACCTCATCGGCTTGATACCCAAAGGCGACGCTAGCCGCCAGATTGAAAGACTCTACGATACCCAGGGGGGTGATCGTGACCACACCATCCATCAGGTTGTTCAGTATCGTCTGCGTATGCATCGCGACTTGGCGCAAGGACTCTTCGGTCTGCAGCAATATTTGCTCGGCCTTCACACGGGCAGTGGTGTCATGCATGGCTACCTGTACCGCGGGCTCCCCGTTGTAAGAAATGCGAATGCCTTCGACCTCCAGGTAAAGAACCGAGCCATCGAGGCGCAAAAACATTTCTTCCAGCATCGGTGCAGCCACACCACTTTGCGATATAGCCCGGGTCCGCTGAACGACCACGTCACGAAAATCGGGATGGACGAGGTCAAGAATGGGTAGTCCGACCAACTGCTCAGGGGCGCTTGCACCGAAGAGTCTCAGGGCCGCCGGGTTGGCATAGACGATCACACCGCGGATGTGGACCGCAATCGGGCCAGGCGTCCATTCAATCATCGTACGGAAGCGCTCTTCACTTTCGGTCAAGGCCTGGCGCACACGGTATTGCTCGGTCACATCACTGAAAACAAGCACGACTCCCACGATGGCCTGTTGTGCGTCTCGGATCGGCGCGCCGCTGTCTGAAATTTGATATTCGCGTCCGTCGCGGGCAATGAGCGCCGTGTGGTTGGCTAACTCGACGACGTGGCCATGTTCCATGACCCGGTCGACAGGACTAGCTGCCGGCAGACGCGTCTGCGTGTCGATGATACGAAAAACCTCTGGCAGTGGGCGGTTACGTGCTTCGTCGAGCAGCCAACCCGTTAACCGCTCGGCCGTCGCGTTCATTTGTGTGATGTGGCCCGTTCGATCCGTGGCAATGACCGCGTCACCAATAGATTGCAGGGTTATCGCCAAATTCTCTTCACTGAGACGCAGCTGGTCCATCGCCCGGCGAGCTTGGGTAATGTCGGTGCGTACCCCCAAGAGGCGTGTTGCCTTGCCGCTCGGATCGCGTTCCAGTACACGTCCGACAACGTTCATCCACCTCCAGGATCCATCCGCATGCTGAAGTCGGGCTTGGTATTCGTAAGGGGTATCTTGGCCCGCAAGGACTGCCTGAATTTTTGCACTCACCATCTCCCGGTCTTCGGGGTGAATGCGATCGACCCACTGCTGCCGGTTACCCAATCCTTCTTCAACCGCATAGCCCAACATGGTGAAGTAGGTTGGTGTTGCAAACCACGCGTCTGACGTGATATTCCAATCCCAAACAGCTACTCCGGCGGTATCGGTGCCCAGGCTGAGTCGCACTGCCATGTGCGTGGCATCACTGCGCGCGCGATCTTGCTTAGACCAACTCTTGGCCAAGATCCCACACATAACCGCAATCAGAGCCGAGGCTACGAGCCAAATACCACCTGCCAAAGCAGCGTATTGCTGCCAAGGGGCTAGCAGACTGTCGTACGACGCGCCCACAATGATCACAAAGTCAGGCTGGGCTGATAACGTGCGGTAGGCGAAGAGGCGTTTGAGTCCATCGATGGGGCTGGGATCTAGGAAATGCCCGGACGACGCCTTCGGAAAGTGATCTCGAAAAAGAGGGCTTGCGGCAAAGTTTTTGCCCATGGCTGCGTCATTCAGTGGGCTTCGCATCACCAGATCACCTTGGCGATGCAACAATGCGACCGATCCGCCCTCCCCCAATTCCACCTGGCGCCACAGTGCATCAAAGTACGGCGGCTCTATCGCCGCGACGATGATGCCCCGAAACTGCCCGTCTTCCGACATCAAAGGGCGCGAGGCACTGATGAGCCAAGTACCGGTAGAACGACTGCGAATAGGCTTGCCCAACGTGAACGATGTATTCGGCTGCTCTTTATAGATCTGAAAATAGGCTCGATCCGCCAGCTTGAGACCTATGTTGCCAAAATCCGTGTCGTATTGGATGCGCCCCTGTGCATCCAGCACCCACATGGCCCGAACGAATGGCAACTCTTGCAGATGTTGGCGCAGCAATTGACGTGCCGAGTTTTCATCGAGGTTTTGTTTAGCCTGCAGTTGGTCCAATCCGCTGGCAGCCAGCTGGAGCCGCTGGTCCACGGTTTGAATGGTGCGGGTAGTTTGCTCGGCTATGACCAGCGCGATGGATTCTGTGGCGCGCAAGCCGGTGTGCATGGCCTGGTTGCGCTCGTAATACAGGCTCGCGGCCAACAGGAGGCCGGACCCGAGTATGAGCAAAGCAGCTAGCCAAAAAATTTGACGCCGAATGGGGCGTTCGTCGCTGGGATGCATGGGGGTCAGTGTAAGGGGTTAGCGCGCGAACCGTCCCCGAAATTGCGGACAATAAATTCATTCCGAAGAGTCGTGCGTTTTTTGGTGTGGCGGGGTGAATTCCAAATTTGCCCATGCAAATCAGCCATATTTGGGCGGCTTTATGCTGTGGGTGACTCCACTGTGAGACGTTTCGCAGAGTTCGGCTTCGAACTCCCAGTTGGCGCATCGCGGCTTTTGGGCGTGAGTTTGGGCGATTCAGCGCCGAACCACTGGCCGCAAACAGGCTTCGCGCAGCATCGGCAGCTGCCACATCCAACTGCAATTCTTTCGTGGCGGAGCGCAATCATTTGGGTGGAACATTTTCACAATTCAAGTTAGCATGCGCCCAGACCATTTCGGTCTGCTTTTTTGGGAGAGATTCGAATGTTGAAAAGATTGACAATCATTGCCTCTTTGGCCTTGCTGTTCGCTGCTTTGCCTTCATGCGGGAAGAACCCGACCAACCCAGTGGGACAGACCTCATCTGAGGATAAAACGGTAAAAGTATCGGTGACGAATGATGTGATTAGCGTTGACCCAGAACCCGTGAAAATGAAGAAAAGCGACAAAACAATTACGTGGGAACTTGCGACCCCGGGATACTCTTTTCCTGCCAATGGCATCGTCATTAAGCAGGCTGACGGCGAGTACGGAGACTGCAGGAACCGAACAACAAAAGAATACGTTTGCAAGAAGCTCAAGCACGTCGACAAAAAAGAATACAAATACGACGTCAATCTGGTCAACGACAGTACTGGAAAGCCGCTTTCTCGGGACCCTACCATCCAAAATATCGACTGAAGTGGGCTCAGGGACACCGAGCTGATACCGCGTGCGAGGATCACTTGATGCTGGTCTTCCGTTGCTCGGGCGGTGCTTCGCCCCTTACAGTAAGCTAGCATTGCGGCACTGCCTGCAAAGGGATTCGATGCGATGTCCAAAAGCAAGTCCGCACCCGCAACAACACGCGCATCACCACCGGCTCGCGCCGCTAACAGGTTGGCGAAAGGTGCTCGCATCCTCGCCGAAGTCAACCACCTGACCTGGACTGGGCAGCCGCTATTGGCCATTGCCTTTGCGACGGAGGCACTGGCGCGCAGTGGCCTGAGCCTGATGCAACAGGCAGAGCTGTTGAATCTGCGCGCAGAAAATTATCTGGTGCGCGGCGACATCGACCGCTGTACATCTGATAGTCAATTACTTTTGGCACTGGCGCAAAAGGACTCTGACCCAGCCCTACATGCCATCGCACATAGTCGCAATGCCCATCTACAGGCCATACGGATGGACCCTGCAGCAGTAGGCACGGCCCGCACCGCAGTCGAGGCTGCCAAGCATAGCGGCAGGACCGAGTTGCAAGCTTGGGCCCTGTGGCGGCTGGGTACGTCACAAAGTAGGCTACACGGCGATTTGGTGGAAGGTCTGGAAGCCACCCAAGCGGCGCTGGCACTGTTTGCCGCGCAAGGCCACTCGGCCCTGCAAGGGCGTGTAAGGTCCACAATATTTAGCTTGCTCCGTTCGCTGGGGCAGCCAGACAAAGCCGAAGCCGTAGCCGAGCAGGCCCTCGAACTGGCACGCCAGAGTGGCGACAAAACCGGTGAGGGCAATGCCCTGAACATGCTGACGCTCAATGAGCCGAATCCAGCCCGGAACCTGCTCTATTACCAGCAGGCGCTCGATGCATTTGCTGCCGCCGGTAACATGCAATGGAAGAATATCATTACCGGCAACCTCGCGGTAAGTTACCACCAAATGGGACTATTTCACCGTGCGCGCAGACATTACATCGAAGCGCTGATGTTCGACCGCGCCCAAGGGAGCCCGAAGAATGTGCTCGCAGACTTGTGGAACCTCTTTGAAACCGAGCTGAACATCCTCCATCCTCAATTGGCCAGCATTGCGGCGGAGGCATCCAAGCTTACCGAAACACTTTCGGCGCGGAATTTCTTAGCGCATGTACCTTGGTCTGCGGGACATCTGGCGCTGCGCGACGGACGCGCGGCGGCAGCGGCAAGTTTGTTTGAGCGCGCGGCGGGACTCAATCGCGAGCTTGGCAGCAGCGACGGATACGATTTGATGTTCCTCACCGACGCAGCCCATGCCCGTCTGCAAGCCGGTCAGCCCACGCAGGCGCTAACAATCACCCGACGTGCCACCGACTTCCACGTCGCCGAAAACCTGGGAAAAATCGCTGCCATGAGTCCGGCCACGCTGTGGTGGCGCCACAGCCAAGCGCTGCAAGCCTGTGGTGTGCGCTTGGAGTCACTGTCGGCGTTGGAGCGGGCTTACCGCTTCTTGTGCGACATTGTTACCGGCCTCAGCGACGAGGGCCTGCGCCGCAACGCCCTCAACAAGTGGGACGCGCACCGCGAAATCATCCACGCCTGGCTGGCGCACGCACGTCAGGCCAGGCTGCCCCAATCGGAGCGTGAGGCGCATCTGGTGGGTGTGGCCAACCCGCGCGACCTTTTTCAACGCATGGTCGACACCGGCATGCGCTTGAACGAGATGCGCAATGCCGACACGCTGATCGAGTTTCTGGTGGATGAGATCACTGAGCTCATCGGTGCCCAACGCGTGATGCTGGTGCTCGAAGCACCTGAGGGCCTGCACATCGCCGGTGCGCTCCTGCCGCATGGCGAGGAGCAAGTTGCGCTCTTGCACGCCGTTACCCCTTGGCTGCTAGAGGCGCGCAGCGCACGCACCTTCAGCCTGCGCCATGGCCCCGAGGGGGCAGACAGCATCGACCAGCGCAGCTGCCTCGTGGCGCCGCTGGTGGCGCAAAACCAGGTGCTGGGCTATCTGTATGCCGACATTGAGGGCGCCTACGGGCGCTTTACCGCTGCCGACCGCGACCTGCTGGGCATGTTGGCCGCGCAAGGTGGCGTGGCGCTGGCCAATGCCCGCTGGGGCGAGGGACTAGAGGCCAAGGTGGCCGAGCGTACCGCAGAGCTACAAGCCTCTAACGCCCGCTCCGAGCAGCGCGCCGCTGAGCTGGCAGTGATCAACAGCATTCAGCAGCGCATTTCTGGTTCGCTGGACTTTCAGGGCATCGTGAATTTGGTAGGCGACCAGCTGCGCGAAGTGTTGGCCATGGGCGACCTGAGTATCGTCTGGTACGACGCTGCGAAAGACGCGCTCCACGATCTGTACACCTACGAGCACGGCAAGCGCCTGCCCCCCCATGCGCCCTACACCCCGGCCGCGGATGGCCCATTTCGCACGTTACAGCGCACACGCCAGCCGCTGGTGCTGGGCAGCGGACCGGATATATTGGCCCGAACCTACCTACTGGCTGGCACGGATATGCCCCACTGTGTGGCCTTTGTTCCGATACTGGACAAGCACAGTGTGCTGGGCTTCATCCAGCTTGAAAACCACGAACGCGATCACGCGTACGGAGATGCGGAGCTGGGCTTGCTACAAACCGTGGCGGCGAGCATAGCCGGGGCACTGCAAAGTGCGAAACTGTTCAAAGAAACCCAACGCCGCTCCCGCCAAGCCGCTGCCCTGGCCGAAGTGGGGCGCGACATCTCGGCGACGCTGGACCTTGACCGCGTGATGCAACGCATTGCCCACCACGCCAAGGAACTGCTCAGCGCCGACACCAGCGTCATTTTTGTTCCGCAGGCAGATGGACAAAGCTTTCGCGCCATCGTCGCACTGGGCCAGATTGCTGATGAGATTCTCGACACCACCATCGTGCCGGGTACGGGCATCATCGGCTGCCTTCTGCAAAGCGGGCACGCGGAATATGTGAACGACGCCAACAACGATGCGCGTGCAGTGCAGATTGCAGGCACGGACAACGTGGCGGACGAGCGAATGATGGTCGCACCGTTGTTGGCCGGCACGATGGTCAAGGGCGCTATGGCGGTCTGGCGCGATGGCGGACTACCCTTCGACGACGACGAGTTGCAGTTTTTGGTGAGCCTGTCGTTACAGGCCACGGTGGCTATGGAAAACGCCCGCTTGTTTGCACAGGCCGAGGAGCGGGCCGCAGAATTGGCCACGGTCAACACCGTGTCACAGCAGCTCAGCAGCCAACGCGATGTGCAGGTGCTGGTGGCCCTGGTGGGCGCACAGGTGCGTGAGGTTTTCAAGGCAGACATTGCTTATCTGGCCCTGCTGGACCCAGGCAGGCAGACCGTGCAGTTTCCCTACCAATACGGCGATGTCTTTCCCGCCCAAGGTGCAGACGAAGGGTTGACGGGCGCAATTTTTGCCAGTGGCACGACTTTACAACTTAACGCAGAGCGCGACGGACAGACCTTGCAATGGGGGGGCCGGAGCATTGGCATGGCGACGTGCTCGTTCCTGGGTGTGCCGATTCGGGTAGATGGGCGCTGCCACGGCGTGATCAGCGTGCAAAGCACACATCCCGCAAACGTGTACAACACCGACGATCAGCGCTTGCTGGAGACGATTGCCGCCAACGTCGGAATGGCGCTGGAGAATGCGCTGCTGTTCAAGGACGCGCAACTCGCCCGCGCCAGTGCAGAGTCTGCCAACCAGCACAAGAGCGACTTCCTGGCCACCATGAGCCACGAAATCCGCACGCCCATGAACGCCATCATCGGCATGAGTTTTTTGGCACAAAAGACCGACCTCACCCCGCAGCAGCGCGACTACGTTAACAAGATCCAGCAAAGCGGTCAGCACCTGCTGGGCATCATCAATGACGTGCTGGACTTCTCCAAGGTCGAAGCCGGCATGCTGGAAATCGAAGCGGTACCGCTGGTGCTTGAAGGACTAATGGACGAGGTGGCCACGTTGGTCGTGGAGAAAGCTTCTGCCAAAAAGCTGGAACTGGTGATTGACGTGGCACCGGATGTGCCTCCCTTGCTGGTAGGCGACGCGCTACGGCTGCGCCAGATTCTCATCAATTACACCAACAACGCCGTCAAGTTCACGCATGAAGGCTCGATTGTCATCCGCGTGCGGTTGGTGGAGCGCACCGCCCACGACGCACTGCTGCGTTTCGAAGTGCAAGACACCGGCATTGGCCTCACGCCAGCGCATATCAGCCGCCTGTTCCAGAGCTTCGCGCAGGCGGATGCCTCCACCACCCGCAAGTACGGTGGCACTGGGTTGGGGCTGGCTATCTCCAAGCAGTTGGCATCACTCATGGGCGGAACAGTGGGTGTGCAGAGCGAAGCGGCAAAGGGTTCGACCTTCTGGTTTACCGCCCGCCTGGCCCTGAACAACGACACAATTGCTGCCCACAGGCCCATAGCAGACGTGCGCGGTAAGCGGGTACTGTTGGTGGACGACAACGTGCACGCCCGCGAAATGCTGCACGGCTTGTTGAATAGCCTGGGGTTTGACACTGCGCAAGCCGACTCGGGCCGGGCCGCGCTGGAACTCATCCAGGCGAGCGAGGTCCCCTTTGATGTGGTGTTGCTGGACTGGCAGATGCCCACGATGGACGGGCTGCAAACGGCAAACGAGATTCGCAATCTGATGGATCATGGCGATGTGCGATCCATAGGCAACCCCCAACTGGCAATGGTGACCGCCTACTCGCGTGAGGACTTGCTGCCCCAGGCGGCAAGCCTGGGTATTACGGAAGTGCTGGCAAAGCCGGTCAGCCCATCCTCGCTACTGGATGCGCTGATGCGGCTCACGGGCCAGGGGCAACATTACTTCCAGAACGCACTCCAGGTAGCGGACCGGCGCGCGCCCTCCAGGACGAAACATCGGGAGCTGTGGCGCACGCGTGTGCTGCTGGCAGAAGACAACCGCTTGAATCAACAGGTGGCTTGCGAGTTGCTGGCGGATCTGGGCGTGACGGTCAGCGTTGCAAATAACGGACGTATCGCCGTGGAGATGGCTAGCCAGGAGCACTTTGACGCCATCCTGATGGACATGCAAATGCCCGAAATGGATGGGCTGGACGCAACACGCACGCTGCAGGCCTTGCCCGGTTGGCGCAATGTGCCCATCATCGCCATGACCGCCAACGCCATGACTGCCGACCGCAAGCGCTGCCTGGACGCGGGCATGGTGGACTTTGTGGCCAAGCCGATTGAGCCCGACCAATTGTTCACCACGCTTTTGCGCTGGACCAAGACGACCCACCCAATAGACGGTTCGCAAACAAAACGATTGGCTGTACCCGTAGGCAATGCAGCGCCAGCAGCAGCAGCGTCGCCCCCTGCGATGCGCCTGCTGCCGCCGCAGGTGGAGGGTCTGGATTTGCAGGCCGGTCTGCGCCGCGTAGGCGGCCGTGAGGACCGGTACGTCGATCTTTTACGCAACTTTGTAGCCGAGCAGAGCGAGGCGCCGCAGCGCATCGAAGATGCCCTGCGCGAGGACAAGACACAAGAGGCAGAACGCATGGCCCACACGCTCAAGGGTCTGGCGGGCACCATCGGTGCACACGCGCTTTGCGATGCGGCGTACATGTTGGAGGAGTCCATTCAAGCCGATCGGCCAGCACCATCGCTGGGTGAAGTGCGGTATCTATTGGCTGCGTTGGTGGAAGCATTACGACCGCTGCTCATACAGCGGGACACCCACCCCACGGACACTGCGCCCGGGCCAGACCCCGCGGCCATCAAACCGGCGTTAGACATGCTTATTGCGTTCCTGCGCGCTGATGATGCCAATGCCCAGCGGCATCTCAAAGAGCATCAAGTTGCGCTGCGCAGCGCACTGGGCGAACACTTCATTTCGGTCCAAAATGCGGTCCATGCCCTCGCGCTGGATGAAGCGCTGGCCATTTTGGAATCGCTCAACCCCAATGGCGGCAAGTCTCGATCGTAAACTTCGTTTTGTTGTCGGTCAGCGTCGCAACCGTAGTGAAGAGAATGCGGTAGTGCGAAGGCGAAGTTAAGTAGAACGCCATGCTCACCTCAGCCTGCCGCATGGCAAACGCTTGCTGCACTGAACTGAACCGAAACGACCTCTGCGTTGCGGCCATGGAACTTCTCTATTTTTGAACGCTACGTCGGACGCGAAACGTGCGGCTTGAAGCGCAACGCCCACTTCTCTACAAGATTCCACGAGAGGTACGCCAGCATGAACGTCAGTGCGACGGAGATCGCCAATTGCGCCCCCCAATTCCACCCACGTGCGCCTCCCAACTGAATAACCAACTGCTGCACCGGGAATGCAAAGATGTAAACGCCATAGGACAGATCGCCAAGCGGGTCTGTCAGCCGGGCGCCAGCGGCACAACGGCGCGCTACATGCACCAGGCCCGCGGCACACACAAGCACGGCCGTCCGCTCAAGCCCCCGGGGCCCCAGACTGGCAAACAAGATTAGCCCGATCACCGGCAACACCATGGCGTGCCGGTCGGGCCGCGCCTTTACGCAGTACCCATAGAACGCGCCCCACCAGAACATCGCCACCATCTCAAAGTGGAGCACGAAATGGTCGCCCGTCCATAAAGAGCCATAGCTAGCAAGCAGTGCCAAAACGGTTAAGCTACCGCCCAGCAGCCAACCCGGCCGCAGTTTCAGGTACAGCGCTGACAACCCCATCACGGCTACGGTGACGTAACACAGAAACTCGAGGGGCAAAGTCCACAGTGAACCGTTGACGACAAAGGGCAGCGCGTTCTGCGGAAACAAACCAGGCAGAACGTTGGTGGACACCAGCATCAGTGTCCCCAAATAGCGCCACGTCGCCGCAGAACTGAAGTAGTCTGAAATAGGCAATGCCGTGACAGCAGGGCCCAACAAAAATACCGAAACCAGGCATACCACCCACAGTGCGGGAAATATGCGCAGAGCACGCCGCCAAAAGAAACGCTTGAGGTTCGGATCGCGATCCCAGCTCGTCCAGACGAGGAACCCACTCAGAAAAAAGAAAATCGTCACCCCCGCGGTGCCGAAGCTGGTCAACCCGAAAAAAGACGGCTCGGGCAACCCTGAGAGTGCAAACTGGTGACTCAAAAGGACCATCGTAGAGGCAACCAGGCGCAAACCATCGAGAGAATTTTTGTGCATGCCGATGCTCTTTTGAGCTGTTCCTGACCTACCAACCAATCTAGCCAATCTGTATATTCCGGAAATTCCAAAACGGCAATACGCTTTGAATGGTTGCCTAAAACCTGAATCGCTGTGCTTACAGATGATCTACGACGATGCGCATTACCCTGAAACGCATCCGGAACGCGGAAAGGCTATCGAACCGGAGGAGGCCAAGTATCGCACCGCAAGTCGTCGTCTTATTGCGACCGCATGCGCTACATCGAGTACCAGTTGCCGTCGACCAAGCCAGACAACTGATCTATAGGCATGCGTCTTTGCGAACATATGCAAAAGCCGGGTACTGCCGCGTCCCTACAACCATCTCTTGCCCGGGAGGCGCGCCAGCGCTTGCACTCGCAATTTTTTTGGCCATCTCGCAGCATCGCGAGCTGTCCTGGTAATCCTGTGGCGCGAAAACCGCCTTTTCGAATCTCAAACAAGTAGAAGAATAAACGAATAGTGCTATCCCTCGCGTAAAGCGAAGTGTGAAACATGAGTGGTGATCGTGGCACTCGGCGGCGCTTCGTGTCGCTCAGCGCGATCGAAGCCAAGCATTGCGCACATCGCAGCATTGATTTCAAGAGCGGTCATCTCTTTTCGATAACCCACTGCGTTTCGCGGCGACGCTTTCGACTTGGGTGGCGTCATCGTCGGATACCATCTTACGGATCTGCACCCACAGCGCACCGCCTGCAATAGTAGTAAAAAGGACCAGTACGTCTTCCGTAAATTCGCCACTTTCAGCATCGGTGCCGACTTGCAGCATGAGTGAAAAAAAGATGGCGCAAAGTGTAGCCACGACAGCCCAGCTTTTCCAGTATTTGCGCAGGCGGCGAGAGTAGCCACTGTTGCATAGTGCGCCCAAA
Source organism: Rhodoferax sp. (assembly GCA_025351745.1). Classification (GTDB taxonomy): domain Bacteria; phylum Pseudomonadota; class Gammaproteobacteria; order Burkholderiales; family Burkholderiaceae_C; genus Allorhodoferax. The sequence continues at coordinate 3,060 of JANXVI010000272.1, read as the reverse complement.
GCTCCCAGCAAGCCGACACCTGCGAGCAGTGTGAAGCCCAACGCCAGCGGCACGCGGCAAATGAGCGACGGCAACGGTAAGGCGTTGGATACGACCGCGATCTCGGGATGGAGTCGGCTGACGTAGACATTGATGGTTTCGCTCCTACGCTTTGCGGCTTCAAGCCAGCCCAGCACGCGGCTGTTGTACACGTCCCCAGGTGAATCGTCGTCGAGCACTGACAGCCGCTCGGCGAAGTAGGTTTTACCGTTGACTTCGTAGCTCGCAGCGAGCCAGCTCAAGGTCGCGCCGTCGGGTGTTTTACCTTCGCGCGTGACGACCTTCGCTGGCACTTCGGAATAGTCAAGTGCGAGCTGCCAGTGGCCGATAGCAGATGCAAGCGGTTGCACACCGAAGAGCCAGCCAGTCACGCCGAAAGCGACCGCGGCCAACGCACATACGAGCGCCGTGAGCACGCGATACGACTCGACGATGTGGGTGGATGGGACGACACTCTTCATCGCTGCATCATACGCATTAACATTTGCATTTGCATTTGCATTTGCATTTGCATTTGCATTTGGATTTGGATTTGGATTGGGCATACAGCTTTCGCCTCAAAAGCAATCGTGCCGGTAAATGCCATGTCGGCAAACCGATTCATGCGCCTCCCCAAACTACCGCCCTGAACCGCTGGATTTTCTTCGCATCGACGAATACCAGTTACTGTGTCGGGGTCTCGCTCCTTCATTTGCAATCGCAATGAAGACAGTCTCGATGCAATCGCAAAGTAAACGACAAGTCCGTTCAGTTACGTGGGGCAATCGCGCGAGCCCATCAGCGAGACCTCCTAGTGAGAACTCGGCCCATAGCCCTTGTCGGTGCTCCATAAGTAGCTATCAAATTTGCAGCAAATATGTATTACATTGTCCGCCGCGCCCCGGGCATTTTGGGCTGGGCGTAGTTCTCGTTCATCAGCGTGACGTGGTAGAAAACGTCTTTCTGCTCGACCAGGCGGAAAGCACCGGAACCCACCAGCAATGTCACTGGCACCACGATGACAGCGTCGGGGTCGGTCGCCGCGTTTGAACGACATGGCGTCCAGAGGCTTTTCAGCAACAAGGGCACGTCTACATTGACCAGCTTGGCAGCGACCATAAAACCCAGCGCCTCCAGGATGAGCCATTTGTAGGTCCAAAGTTAGGTAAAAAGTCGCCCCAGAGTATCCCTGTCGGGTTTTGGCTTTTCCGCAGATATCGCGGTTGTGTTCGTATGGGGTTGGACCTGTGCGCGGGCTATGTGGGAGGATGCGTGCACAGGGACACAACTGGCAATCGGTAGATTGACACTCGATTGTGCAGCCACGATAGCACGGGGTGCCATTGAGTAGAGTCGAAGCATGTCGCGGTAGTCTATTGACCCGAACAGAGTCAAGCCCCGTCTTCACACCCCGCTCACCGAACCGGACGTGCAGATTTCTCGCATCCGGCTCTCCGACTTGATACATTGCAACACTCCCCCTACCTTGTGGGAAGGGCGTGGCCGAAAGCGGTAACAGAGTTGCGCGGGTCGATCAGCGGCACCAGCGTCGCAAATTCGCCGGTGTCCAGGTCCATCACCTTTAATGCCAGCATGGGCTTGGGTCCTACCAGGTTGCTGTTGTGCTTGGTTTGGCCCTGGGGCGCGCTGGGCGTGGGCCGGCCGGTGTAAATCAGGTAACGGCTGTCCCACAGTGCGATGGGAGTGCCCAGGCCATGGTGGCGCGGGATGCGCCGCTGTACGCCGTTGGCCACGTCCACCAGTATCAGGTCGAATTGGCGGCCCTGCGTCACCAGCACCGTAGCGCCGTCGGTGGACACAAGGGGTGAGTGGCCGACTGCCAGCAGGCGGTCACTACCGCTGTCGACTTCCAGCAGGTGAACCGAAGCGCTTGTGGCTGGTTGGCCCGGTGCGCTGGCGGAGGCAGGGGCGGAGTAGACCAAGCGCTGGCCATCCGGAAACCACGCCGGGCGTTCGCCAGCCGCCATCACCTGCAGTTCGCGCAAAGTGCCACGGGCAGGTTCCCACAGTCCCAGCGGGCCGGCGCTCAGCGGGTGAAAGCCGCGTTGCTTGGCAGCCGGCTGCGTGACGAAGGCAACGCGGCCGCCCAGCGGGGCCAGGGCTAGCGGGGCAATAGCGTGGTCCCACAACGGATCGCCATTGCCTTCGAACAGAAGTTCTTCGCCGGTGGATGTGGTGCGGTAGACGGCAAAGTTGCGGCCCATCAAGCCGCGGGGCGTGACAAAGGCCACCTGACCATCCGCATCCGGCGGTGAAAGGCTTACCACCGCTGAAAGCCCAGAGTCGGCCGAGCGCAGCGTGCGCCACTGCAGCGCGGGCAGGTTCAGGCCGCTGATGCCTCCCACAGGGTTGACGGTGACGATGCTGCCGTTCAGGCGCCCGCGCAACGCGGGCGCCTCGCCTTCGGCAGCGCCGGGCAGTGTAGCTGTGGGGATGCTGGTGCTATCAGGCGTTTGTGCAAAAACGAGGGCGCCGCTCAGTGTGAGTGCGGTGATGACGGTGGCGAGCAGTGTACGCGGGGTGTGCATTGCGGGTTCTCCTGGTTGGCACGGATCGTAGGGGCGGCCCCAATCAAGCGGGTGAACCTTCTTGCCGAGTAGCTTCAGGTGATACCGGGCGGTGCGTTATCCGGGGCAAGACGAGACGAAGGAGAAGCCCACAGGGCGGGGGACACCTGCACATACAGAGGATAGGACCTCCATCCGCATGACCGAAAGATCCCAAATATGCGCCCTGAATTGGGCACCAAAAAGCACTCCCGCTCGCAGTCGCCACTCTGGTTTTTTAGAAATTTGGCTCGTCAGCGGAATCTGTGGGTAGGTATTTCTCAGTCAACCAGTTTCTTTGGCTGAGTCGAGGTATTTGTAGAGCTTACGGCAGGTAGCATCAAACGAGTTTTGCTCGGACTCAGTGATGCGTGGCCAGATCAAGGGGCCACCGTCTTCCTCAATCAACAGGGCGACCGCTTGGTCGGCCGACATTTTCTTTAACTTGGGATCGTCATGGCGCTTACGGATGAGT
>JANXVI010000269.1 GCA_025351745.1 Rhodoferax sp. | reverse complement strand
AGTTTCGTCAACAACTCATGTAATAAATCAGAGGTAAAGGGCGGGTCGATAAAAATAACATTAAAGGTTTGGGCGGTGCTTTTTATAAAGCTCATCGCATCTGCCTGAATAATTTCGCACTGTGCGGCCTTCAACATAATTTGATTTTTTTTTAGCGCTTCAACGGCGCGACGATTGTTTGATAGTCTGCAGATGAACGGAGGCACCGCGCTGTACGACGCGATATTGCAAGCGCTGGTCAATATGAACGAAGAGCGCCAAAAGAACCCCGGCTACCAATACTCCGTGGTGGCGTTCACCGACGGCGAAGTCAACAAGGGCCGTGACATGGCCCAGTTCAAGGCCGCATACGCAGCGCTGCCCGAGGACGTGCGCGCCATCCCGGTGTTTATGGTTTTGTTTGGCGAGGCCAACGAGGCGGCCTTGAAAGACCTGGTCGCCACCACGGGTGGGCGCGTGTTCGACGCACGCAAGGGGTCGCTGTACAACGTGTTCAAAGATATTCGGGCCTACCAGTAGCCCGCAGTCGAATGAACAAGATCAGCAACTTCTTGCAGTCTCCCGCCAACTGGGGTGGCATAGGCCTGTCCACGCTGGCGCTGGTGCTCAGCAGCCTGGGCCTTACGCAGGTCGGCATGGGTGCGCTGGCGGTGTTGGGCTATGCGGCGGGCTTTGGCGTAGGGGGCATGTGGTTCGGTTTCCCCAAATGGTCGGGCAACCCCTGGGATGCGTTGGAGTTTGAAGACCACGGCGATGCTCGCACCAGCATGCTCAATGCCCTGAGCGCCGTGCGCCAGCTGGTGGACTACAACCCCCAGGGCCGCCTACCCGCCATCCTGCAAAGCAAGGTGCTGGACCTGTGCAAACAGTTGAACCTATTGCTAGACCAATGGGAGCGCAGCAAGGGCCAACTGTCGCTGGAAGAAAGTTTCCACGCCCGCCACATTGCGCTGACGTATCTGCCCGATGCGCTGAAGACTTATTTGTCCATCCCGCAGCAGTTTGCGATGACCAAGCGCTTGGCCAATGGCCACACCGCTCAAGAGACCTTCACCGCCACGCTGGACGACCTCAACGCCAAGGTGCTGGAGCTGAGTGAAGACCTGGCGACGCAAGACGCGCAGGCATTTCTAAACCATTCGCAATTTCTGCAAGAGAAGTTCAATCCGCCGCGCATAGCATGATTACTATTAATTTCGTAGCAAGATAGCTATATTCTGCGAGGGCTAGAGGCCTTTTTTTCATATGAAGAGCTGTTGCAAATCAATCGACGACCTCCGCCCCAAGCTAGCCCCATGCTCGGCCAGCCACAGCGCATCACGCTGTCTGCCATGCGGACGCGGCACGCAGTAACGCACACACCATCACCGTATCACCCATGGGGTTGCACGGAATTACAAAATCCCCGCGCCGGGCGTTACCAGGTAGCTGGAGCTGACTTGGCCTTGTTGAAGAACGTCTCTAAAGCGGCCAGCAGTTCTGTCTGAGCAGGATTTTGTGGTGGCTCAATGGCAATGGCAGCCTTGACGACGTTCATCAGCGTTTGCTGGTGGTAGTCGCTGAACTTGTCGGCCGATTTTTGCATCACGGCCGGCACCTCGCGCACATCCAGCGCCCGGTGGCGCAGCAGGTGGGAGCTGAGTATCCACAGCTTGTTGGCATCGGCTTCGTCCATGCTCAGGTGCTGACAGAGCAAGGCCAACACGCCTTCCTTTTGCTTGCTGGTAACAATGCCCGAGGTCTGCACCGCCGCTAAGGCCATCACGCCCACCACGTCGATGGGGTGGCCCAGCGCGTAGAGCGGCGGAATGCTGGACTTCTGCTTCCAGCGCATGCGGTGGAAGAACGTAAAGGGGTTGAGCCAGCCAATGTCGACACCGTTGCGCTTGAGCGCGCCCAATGCGATGGCCACCGCGAGCAACAGGCCCAAAAGCTCAATTAGAAGTCCCATGCAACCGCCCTTTTTGAAGAATTTTTCAGGAATTTTACCTTCCGGGCTTGCCCGGACGGGGCCGCGGCTGCGGCGCCCGGAATCTAAGTTGTTCAAGCCCAGTCCGCCGCCATGGCCCGCACCGTATCGAGCACGCGCTGTTTGCTGGCATCCACGCGTTTGCCACTGCGCCAGGCCACCATCACTTCCCACTCTGACACGGGCAAGTCCTGCAGATCCAGCTTCACCAAGCGGCCTTCGCGCAGTTCGCGTTTGACCGCTACCTCGGGCATGAAGGTTAAAAAGCCATGCTCCAAAGCCATTTCTCGCGCTGCGCTGGCCGGTTGGACGGTGTGAATGGGACCGGGCACCGTGCGTAGGCCACGCAATTGCTCAATCAATTGGAAGCAGCCGTCGCCCCATGATTGGGGCGCCAGTTGTTCATTGGCAATGGCAACCAGGGTCTTGGGTTTGGAGCGCGCAAGTTTGTGGCTACGGTGCACCACGGCCACGATGCGGGAGCGCCAGATGCGCTCCATCTGAATGCCGGCCATCGGCGGGCACTTCAACACAAAACCCAGCTGCGACTTGCCGGTCAGCAACTCTTCCATGATGGCTGGTGAGTGGTCGGTGCGGCAGCGTATCTCCATCGGTGCCTGGGCCAGCGCGACCAAGATGGGCCCGAACACCACGGACGCCAGCGACGGCAAGCAGGCCAAGGTCACCAGGGGCAAAGCCGGGGCGCTTTGTATGGCCTTGCGCCCTTGCTCCAGGGTGGCAATCGCTTCTTTGGCAGCAGGCAAAAACGCATGGCATGCGGCAGTGGGCAGGGCACCCCGGCGATGCCGCTGAAACAATTGTGCGCGCAAGTCTGCCTCCAGCAGACTGACCCTTTGGCTCACCTGGGGCTGCGACCACCTGCGCCGTGCAGCGGCCTGGCTGAAGCTGCCGCAATCCACGATGTCGACCAACAGCTGCAGATCATCAACGCTCAGAGACATCATAAAAATCTATAGCAAGTATTACGGGTTAACGGCTTCCATAATAATTGCCCAAGGCCGAAAATTGAGGCCAATGAGTCACTGCCGGGCCGCCCCAAGGCGACGATGGCCCCCTCGGGGCTGATGGCTGTGGCTCCCGGCCTCTTTGCACAAGGCGGGATATCCAGAAGGGGCGTTGACTCTGGCAACGCCGCGGCCTGCACGCTCACCGCAGCACGCGAAGCAACAGCGTCGGGGCAATATCAACAACAAGGGAAACATGGCTGCACAACGCGCGCGAACGCTGGGTCGTCGCTTCATCATGCTCGACAACCTGCGGGTGGTTGCCGGTTTCTTCGTCGTCTTTCCCCTCATCAGCCTGCATTTCGTAGACCAGATGGGTTGGGCCGCCGCTGCGGTAGGTCTGGCCTTGGGCTTGCGCCAGCTGGTGCAACAAGGGCTTGGTTTGATAGGAGGCTCCCTGGCCGATCGTTACGGTGCCAAGCCGCTGATCGTGGCTGGCATGCTGCTGCGCGCCGCCGGCTTTGCGGTAATGGCAGTGGCGCACCACCCAGGGGTGCTGGTGTTCTCGTGCCTGCTGTCGGGTCTGGGTGGCATGCTGTTTGATCCGCCGCGCGGCGCCTTGATTGTCAAACTGACACGTGCCCACGAACGCAGCCGCTTCTACAGCCTGCTGATGATGCAGGACAGTGCCGCAGCGATGGGCGGCGCGCTACTGGGCACGTGGCTACTGGGGTTTGACTTCTTTTGGGTGGCCATGGGTGGCAGCTTCGCCTTCGTGCTGGCCGCGTTGGCCAATGCCTGGCTGCTGCCAGCCTACCGCGTCGCATCCACCCGCACAGCGCCTCTGACTGCCATCCGCACCGTGCTCAGCGACAAGGCATTTTTAGTGTTTGTTTTCACACTGAGCGGCTACTACGCGCTGGGCGTGCAAATCATGCTGTTGCTGCCGATCAGGATCAAGCAGTTGGCTGGCACGGCGCAGGCCGTGAGCTGGATGTATGCGCTGGATGCTGTGTTATCACTCACGCTGCTTTACCCGCTGGCCCGCTGGGGTGAGCACTACTTGCGTCTGGAGACCCGGGTTTTGGCAGGGGTACTGACCATGGCGGTCAGCGTTGCCGCGATGGCCTGGGTGCACGACCTGCGTGCGGCATTTGTCGTGCTGTCGATATTCTTCATCGGATCGCTGATTGCAGAGCCTGCGCGGGAAGCCTTGCTGGCCCGGTTTGCCCGGCCCCATGCGCGGGCCAGTTATACGGGCATGGGCCGTTTCGGCTTGGCGATCGGTGGGCTGTTTGGCTACACCGGTGGTGGCTGGCTGCTGGACAGCGCACGCGCTCTCCAAATGCCCGCCTTACCATGGATGGTTTTGGCGGCCGTGGGGCTCGTCACGGGGCTGGCACTGTATTGGCAATTTCCACCAGCACGCCGTGGCGCGGGCCTCAGCTATGGCGCATGAGCAGCTTTTCCAAGTGCATCTTTAATGCCGATTTCAACGCCTTCGGTTTGGCAATTTCAAAATCCAGACTGACGCGCGCAAGTTCACGCGCAAACCAATCCAGGTCATCTGCCTGCGCATCCAGCCGTATGCGTCCGCGCTCCTGCGTCAGCTTGCCGATGCTGGACGGGATAGCCCGCCGTACGTCGGCCATATCAGCGAATGCAAACCGCACCACAATGGCGTGTGCGCGCTGTACCGCCGCAATCGACTCCCGCAGGTATTCCAACACGTTAAACCCCGATGGCATGCCAAAGGTCTTGGGGGAGGCACTCACCGCGCGCACCCGATCCAGACGAAAGGAGCGCAGTTCGCGGCGCAGGTGGCAGTAACCCACCACGTACCAGGCACCATAAAGGTAACCAACACCATAGGGGTCAACCTCACGCTCGGTCGTGTGGCCATCCAGCGCGGCATAGCGCAGCAACAGGGTTTGTGCGGCGCTGGCGCATAAAGTAACCTGCGCGAAGAATTCACTGCCACTGTGCGCTTGGGGTGGCAACAGGTCCAGTGCAACAACGGCATTCAGATCGCCAATTTTCCGCTTCAACGTTTTGGGCATCACGCGGTCCAACTTGGCTTGCGCACTGGCCACGGCCGGGGTCAGATCGCTCAAGCCCAGGTCACGTGCAACGCGCAGGCCGACCGACAGCGCCAAGGTCTCGTCGTTGCTGAACAGCATGGGCGGCAGCTTATAGCCCGGCATCAGCGCGTAATTTCCATCGCGCCCGCGCTCGCTGCGGATGGGCACACCAAAGTTTTCCAGTTCGACGATATAGCGGCGCACAGTGCGGCGGTCCACACCGAGCAGATCAGCGAGTTGCGCTCCGCTCACCCTGGCGTGGGACTGCAGCAGCTCAAGCGCACTGAGCACGCGTTGCAATGGCTTTTCCATAGGCCACATGGTACGACGGATATAGGACGCAACGTGACCTATATGGCTCTTAAACTGCAGTGAATCAACCCACTTGACACTGACAGGAACACACCTATGGCACCCGATCTTTGGCTTTACTTCTTGGCAGTGCTGGCTGTCATCTTGCTGCCCGGCATGGACATGGCCTATGTGATGGCCAGCAGCCTCAGCGCCGGTCAAGCGGGTGCAGTCAGCGCGGTGCTGGGAATCGCAACCGGCGGCGCCATCCATGTGATCGTCGGTGCAACTGGCATGGCGGCGATGATGGTGCTGTTTCCCCAATTTTTCCGGGTGATGCTGGTGGTGGGCACCGTCTACCTGCTATGGGTAGGGTGGGGAATCTTCCGCAGTGCCAACGCAGCGTCGCCCACGCAGACCGAAGTGGAGCTCATGTCCGGCACCACCATCTACCGCCGCGCGGTTACGACGTGCCTGCTGAACCCAAAAGCCTATGCGTTTACCTTTGCGCTATTCCCCGCTTTTGTGCGCGCCGATACGCGCTCGCTGTTGGCGCAGACCCTTGCCCTGTGTGTGATCACGGTGACTACGCAAATAGCCGTCTATAGCGTCGTCGCTGCGCTGGCTTTGCGCTCCCGGGCATTCATGCAAGCACGCCAGGGCGTGATGGCACGGCTCATGGGTTCCGTGTTGATGGTCTGCGCGTTGCTAACCGCCACGCAAGCCTGGGGGTCGCGCTAGCGCCAGGAGCCTGGGCGGCACGGCGTTTTGCTCCTTGGAATTGTTCAGCGGGAAGGATTGGGGAATACCAAGCCGTGCAATCCGCCCTTGCGTTCGAAAGGCTTCCATTGCCCCTCGGCCTGCGCCAGGCGATCAGCTATCGCCCACCAAGCCGTGGGGTTCAAGCCCAGGCCAATGTGACTGGCATAGACCTCTACATTTTCGGTATGCGGATTGGCTTTGCTGGGTGCTTGCAGACTGGCGCGCCAGGCGACCACACCGTCGGTACGCGTATAGATGGAAGTGGTCGGCACAGGCGGCGCGGTTGGCAGGTCGAATTGTCCGGTTTCATGCTCGATCTTGCGGCCACTGGTGAGCTCGTACACACGCCATGCGTTGGTGCTCTTATGGGAGCCTGCAAACGGCGTGCCCAGCGTGACCACACTGCGAACGCAGTCGGGCAACATCTTGGCCAGTTCACGTGCATAGACTCCACCCAGGCTCCACCCGATCAGGCTGACCTTGCGGTCGCTTTCGTCGCAGGCGGCTTGCACCTGGCGCCGTGCTTCTTGCAGTACACCGGCACGTGGCCCGAAGTTGTGGCTCTGCTTCCAGCCCGCAACCGAATAGCCCCGGCCTTGCAGGTAACTGCGCAAGGGCACGGTGGAGGTATCGCTGGCTGACAAGCCAGGAAACACGATGACAGAATGTCCATCACCCACAGGTGCGCGCTGCAGCATGGGCCACGCCGGTATCAAGGCGCCGAATTCCCAGGGTGCCCGAAACTCCATGGCCATCAGCAACGCACTGGGGGCAGATGGATGGGACGAATGTGCGGTTTGACTATGTGTCTGCGTTGCCATCTCAAAAAGGGACAGGCCAATACGGCCCACGCCTATGCTGTTGCGATGGCAACGACAGTAGCAGTTTTTGCAGCAAAACCCCCACGTGGCAGCCTGACTAAAGCGACAGGTATCGGGTTTGTAGTCGCTTTGGAGACTCACTTACGGGCCTGGATTCAATGGAAATCCCGGCTCGTGGTGCTTAGCGCACCCAACTGCGGCGTCATGTCGACGAGCCGTTTGGCAATCACATGGCGCACCTGGCCACCGCTTTCTTCATCGCGCTGCCACACACCGTACACCGCCAACAGGCGCGAGCGATAGACCTCGTGCCGAAACTGCTCTCTGACAGACTTCCACACGATCACATTGACGCTACCGGTCTCGTCTTCCAAGGTGATGAATACCACGCCCTTGGCGGTCTGCGGGCGCTGGCGCATCGTGACCAGGCCGCAGGCCCGCACGAGGCGGCCGTGCGGCAACTCGGACATTTGCACAGCGGTGAGCAAGCGTTTTTTAGCCAGTGCCTCCCGCATGAAGGCCAGTGGATGGCTACGCAAAGACAGGCCCAACGCGGCATAGTCGAACACCACTTCTTGCGCTTCTTCGGCTGCAGGTAGTAGCAATTGGTCTTCGTCGATCGGTACGCCTTTGAGCAACGCGGGTGCCGGCTTGAGCGCCGAGGCGTCCCACACTTGCTGTCGGCGATGACCAGAGAGGGATAACAAGGTGTCGGCACTGGCCAAGACCTTAAGGTCGGCTTCGTTGAGGGCACAGCGCAGGGCCAAATCCTGGGTGCTGCTGAAGGGCGCTATGGCACGTTCGGTAGCGATGCGCTGGCCGACGTCCTCACGCAGGCCGCTGACCACGCGCAGGCCCAGGCGGATGGCGGGTTGCTTGATGGGCGCACTCACGCAATGCGGGGCAGAGCCTGATGCAGGGTATGACCCCAAAAATTCGGTTGTGCAATCCCAATCGCTGTGCGACACATCCGCAGCGCGCACCTCCACACCGTGGCGCTGTGCGTCTTGCACCAGTTGCGAAGGGCCATAAAAACCCAGCGGCTGACTGTTTAGCATGGCGGCCAAAAAGCAAGCCGGCTCGTGCCACTTGAACCAGCAACTGATGTACACCAGGATGGCAAAACTGGCGGCGTGACTTTCGGGAAAACCATATTCACCAAAACCCTCCATCTGCCGGAAGATCGCCTCGGCAAACTCCAGCGGATAGCCCTTCTTCACCATACCACCCACCAGCCGGTCATGGTATTTGTGCACGCTGCCATGGCGCTTCCAGGCGGCCATGGAGCGGCGCAGGCCGTCCGCTTCCCCCGGGCTAAAGTCTGCGGCCAGCACCGCGATCTGCATCACCTGTTCCTGAAAAATCGGCACGCCATGCGTGCGCCCCAACGCTTCTTGCAATGCCGGGTAGGGGGACTTGGCCTCCAACGGGTTTTTGCGCGCCTTCAGATACGGGTGCACCATGCCGCCCTGTATCGGCCCCGGCCGCACAATGGCAACTTGTACGACCAGGTCATAGAACGCGCGGGGCCGTAGGCGCGGCAGCATGCTCATCTGCGCACGGCTCTCGATCTGAAAGACGCCCACCGTATCGGCCTTGCAAATCATGTCGTAGGTTGCCACATCTTCGCGCGGCACATCCTGCATGCGCATGGGGCTTGGCAGCTTGCGCCACTGCGTCACCAACTCCAGGCAACGGCGTATGGCGCTGAGCATGCCCAAAGCCAGCACATCCACCTTCATCAAGCCCACGGCGTCCAGGTCGTCTTTGTCCCACTGGATGATGGAGCGGTCTTTCATGGCCGCGTTTTCCACCGGGACCAAGCGGGTCAGCGGCCCCTGCGTCAGCACAAAACCGCCCACATGCTGGCTCAGGTGGCGCGGGAAGCCTTGCAGTTGTACGGACAGCGACATCCATAACTCAAGGCGATCCTGCGGCGGCGGCACACAGTCTGGGCCCAGGTTGTCCACAGCAGTTTGTAGCCGCTCCACCAAGACCTTGCGGTCGTACATGCCAGGGTGCTCTTTGGACAGTTCGGTGATCAACGCCTCGGGGATTTCCAGCGCGTGGCCCACGTCCCGCAGCGCACTGCGCGGGCGGTAGCTGATGACGGTGGCGGTAATAGCGGCGCGCGCGCGGCCGTACTTGGCGTAGATGTACTGGATCACCTGTTCGCGCCGTTGGTGTTCAAAATCCACATCGATATCGGGTGGCTCGTTGCGCTCGCGGCTGACAAAACGCTCGAACATCAAATTGCCGCCAATCGGGTTGACCTCGGTGATGTGCAGGCAGTAGCAGACCACCGAATTGGCCGCCGACCCCCGCCCCTGGCACAAAATGCCTTCGCTGCGCGCAAAGCGCACGATGTCGTGCACGGTAAGGAAATACATCTCGTACTCCAGATCAGCGATCAGAGCCAGCTCGCGCGCCAGCAACCCCACCACTTTGTCTGGAACACCTTGCGGATAGCGCTGGTGCGCGCCTTCATCGCAGTAGTAGCGCAAGGTCTGCGCCGGCGTGGAGCCTGGGAGCAAGGCCTCCATCGGGTACTGAAAGGCGATTTCTTTCAAATCAAATGAACACCGGTCAGCAACAACCAAAGTGTTGGCCAGCCACTGTGCCGGGTAGAGCGCCGCCAGCCGTGCACGCGAACGCAGATGCCGCTCGGCATTGGGCTGCAGCGCAAAACCGCACTGCGCCACCGGTTGCCCCAGGCGCACAGCGGTGATGACGTCGTGCAGTGGCTTGCGGGAACGCACATGCATCTGCACATGGCCGGTAGCGACCAGGGGCAGGCCCGTGCAGTGCGCCAACTGCTGCAAGCGCACCCGCTGCAGCGCGTCGCCCGCTCCCAGGTGCGCCGCCGCCGCCAGCCAAAGGTTTAAGCCAAATAGGCCTCTAGCCCTCGTGGATACTGCGTAAGCTGCTTCCATATTGATAGCATCTGAAAAATGCCAGCAACACCTCACAGTCTGTCAGGCTGGCCCACAACGCCTGGTCTTGCGCGCTGCGCCAACCTACTTGGTACTGACCCTTGGGCGCCGAGCAGCGTGCCGCGCTGATGAACGCACACAGGTTGCCCCAGCCCTGAAGGTTGTGTGCCAGCACCACCACAGTGAAGCTGAAT
>JANXVI010000238.1 GCA_025351745.1 Rhodoferax sp. | reverse complement strand
CGACACACCCTTGAGCACCAGGATCACGTGGTTGTAGATGACCTCGATGCCGTTGACGTTGAGAACAATATTTTTAGGTTCCATAATTTAGCCTTGTTGACCAAATCAAAGCCCCGATAGCTGAGGCTTTGATTTTGCGGGTGGCAAGCGAAGCAAGCCACCCTTCCAGAAACACCGCGGGACCGGCTCCGCCGGACCGCTAGTGTTGCCCCCTTGAGGGGGGAGGCACGCTACACGCAGTGAGCGGGCAACGGGGGTGCGATCAAGATTGGCAATCCGCTGGAGTACGCGGCGTCAGCTTCTTGTCGGCGGCGTACTTGGCAGCCGTCGCCTTGACCAGTGGCTTGATGATTTGCTCATCGCCTTGCAACCAGTCGGACGTGAACTTCCAGGCCTTGCCATCCCAGGTGTGGATCCGCGCCCACGATGCACCCATATGGTCCACGCACGATGTGCTGATCGGGCGCATCACGCCGGCAAAACCCAGTGCGTCGAGCTTGGGCTGGGTCAGGTTCAGGTTTTCCAGACCCCAGCGCACTTGCTCGCCGGTCATGGTCTTGCCCTTGCCATAGCGCTCTTGCGCCGCACGGATTCCTTCCACGCCCAGCATGGCGCTCATGGCGCCACGCATATACAGCACCTGGCCTACCTCGTCCTTAGGGCCTGTGCCCTGGCCTTTGTCGTGCACCATGGCCATCACGTCTTTGACCAGCTTGGACTGGGGCTCCGCGCCATGCTGCATGGTCACCGCGTTGTAGCCCTTGGCACCTTCGGCCACATCTTTCACATCAGGCTCAGCACCGGCCCACCACACGCCATACATCTTCTCGCGCGGGTAGCCGGTGGCCTGTGCCTCTTTGATAGCGGTGCTGTTCATCACACCCCAGCCCCACAGGACCACGTAGTCGGGCTTGTTCTGGCGCACCTGCAGCCACGTGGCTTTTTGCTCGACGCCGGGTGCCGTCACAGGCAGTAGTTGCAGGTTAAAGCCATGCATGGCTGCACGCTCTTGGAGCAGCGGAATGGGTTCTTTGCCAAACGGGCTGTCGTGGTAGACCAGGGCCAGTTTCTTGCCTTTGAGCTTGTCGAATCCGCCTTCTTTCTTGGCGATGGCTTGCATGATGGCGTCGGCTGCGACCCAGTAGGTGCCGGCAATGGGGAAGTTCCATTTGAAGACGGTGCCATCTGCGCTCTCGCTGCGGCCATAGCCCACGGTCACGACCGATATTTTGTCGACCGGCGCTTTTTCGGTGATGGCAAAGGTCGCACCCGTCGACAGTGGCTGCACAAATACGGCGCCGCCGTTCTTGCCCTTGAGGCGCTCATAGCACTCTACGCTGCGCGCCGTGTCGTAACCGGTTTCGCACTCCTCATACGACAGCTTTACGCCATTGATGCCGCCACGGGCGTTGACCAGCTTCAGGTAGTCCACATAGCCGTTGGCCCATGGCACCCCATTGGGCGCATAGGGCCCGGTGCGGTAGGACAGTACGGGAATGAACTGCTCTTTGGCTTGGGCGAAGGTATTGCCCGCGAGTAGCGAGGTGCCGGCAACGGCCACCATGGTTGTTGCGATTGCCAGTTTGCGAAGCTTCATGTTGTCTCTCCAAGTAATAATTGATGATGAAAGAAGCACAGGGGAACACGTTTTATTAACCCACTGCGTCAATGCGGGAAAGGCCATAGACGCAGTTTCTGTTTACCAATGGACCACAGCTTGGCCAGGCCATGGGGCTCCACAATCAGGAACCAGACGATGAGCCCGCCAAAGATCATCAGCTCAGCATGGGACACACCAGCGGTGGAAATTTGCACGCCAAACAGCGCTGCCAAAGCCGGCAGAAATTGGCTCAGAAAAATCGGCAGCAAGACGATGAAGCCCGCACCAAAGAAGCTGCCCATGATGGAGCCCATGCCGCCGATGATGACCATGAACAACAGCTTGAACGACTGGTCCACCGAGAAAGCGGCCGGCTCCCAGGCACCCAGGTAGATAAAGGCCCACAGCCCGCCGGCCATGCCGACGATGAAGGAGCTGACGGCGAAGGCGGTCAGCTTGGCGTACATGGGGCGTATGCCGATGACGGCGGCAGCCACGTCCATGTCGCGTATTGCCATCCACTCACGGCCCACCGCACCGCGCACCAGGTTCTTGGCCAAGAGCGCGATCACGGCCAGCAGCGTCAGGCAGAAGAGGTATTTGGACACAGGACTGGCCAGCGAGAAGCCAAACACCTGCAGGTTGTTGACCGACACCGAACCCGACGGCGAGTAGTTGGTAAACCACTGGATGCGCAAAAACATCCAGTCCGCAAAGAACTGCGCCGCCAGCGTCGCCACCGCCAGGTAAAGGCCCTTGACCCTTAGGCTGGGTAGGCCAAACAAGATGCCAAACAGCATGGCGCACACGCCACCCAGCACCAGGGCCAAGATCAAGGGCATGCCGTCGATGCGCACAAAGAAGTTGTAGGCGGCATAAGCCCCTACCGCCATGAAAGCGCCAGAACCCAGCGAGATCTGACCGCAGTAGCCCACCAGAATATTCACGCCAATGGCGGCCAGCGAAAATATCAGGAACGGAATCAGGATGTTGGTCAACCAATAATCACTGGCCACAGCGGGCAGTGCGACGAAAGCCACAGCCAGCAGTGCGTACAGGGCGATGCGGTCTTGCGCGATCGGGAAGATCTGCTGGTCCGCCCGGTAGTTCGTTTTAAATTGGCCGTTTTCTCTGTAGAACATCTTTTTCTCGCAATCTATTGGGTATGGGCCAGGGCGGCAATGCGTTTTGCTCCGTGTCCCCCGCCCGCCGTGCGGGCTCCTCCTTTACCTGCGCAAAACGCATTGCCAC
>JANXVI010000237.1 GCA_025351745.1 Rhodoferax sp. | reverse complement strand
TCCACCAAGGAAGCAAAGTACTCCAGCGCAGTGGGTTGGTCGAAGGACAGGTTCATGGTGGCAAACCTTTTGCTGGCTAACGGTGCAGCAATTGTCGCAAATTCAGCCCCGCAGCCCAAATCGCTATGAAATATATAGCGGCACCCCCGGATACGAAAAGGGCTAGCAGCCCGATTCGCATAAGCTTCTCGGGCTTCAGCGCCAACCATGGCACAGCACCACTGCCCCACATCAAAAACACCGCGAGCAGCGCGCTGGCTGCCAGCACCTGCAGTATGAACCGGCCCCAGCCGGGTTGGGGCACGTAGGTACCACCACGCACCAGGCCGATCAACAGCCACAGCGCATTGATCAACGCTCCAACACCAATTGCCAAGGCCAAACCAGCATGGGCCAGCAAAGGTACAAACACAAAATTCAGGCCCTGGGTAATGACCAAAACTGCGATGCCAATCAGCGCCGGTGTCTTGATATTCTGGTTGGCAAAATACCCGGGTGTCAGCACTTTTATGGCCACCAAGCCCAACAAACCAGAGCCATAACCCATGAGCGCAAGCGAAGTTTGTGCAACATCAAGGTCGGCATACTTACCATTGTGGAAGAGCGTCGCTACCAGCGGCTGCGAAAAAGTTACGAGCGCGACCGCACTGGGTACCGCCAACAACACAACCAGTCGCAAGCCCCAGTCGATCATGTGGGAAAATTTGTCCAGGTCATTCGCCGCTTTTGCACCCGCCAACTGCGGCATCAGCACTACGCCCAGAGCGACGCCCAGCATGGCGGTGGGGAACTCCATCAACAAGCTAGCGTGGTTCAACCAGGTGACCGAACCGGTCGGCAAATAAGATGCGATTTGCGTGTTGATGATCAGGGAAATCTGCGAGACGCTGACACCCAGCAGCGCAGGGCCCATAAGACGTACTATATTTTTTGTAGCGGGTTGCGCCCATGCTGCGCGGGCTGCAGCCAAACTGAACTTGATCCTGGGTGCCAAACCCATGCGCCACAACGCAAACAAGATCGCACCCAGTTGCAGCACGCCACCCAACATCACGCCCACCGCCATGGCGTAAATGGGTTCTATGCCCATTTGCTTGAACCACGGCGCGCCCAGCCAAGCCGCCAAAATCATGGCCACGTTCAGCAGCACGGGCGTGGCGGCAGGAATGGCGAAATTTTTCCAGGTGTTGAGTACTCCCGCGCCCAATGCCACGATGGACATGCAGGCGATGTACGGAAACATCCAGCGAGTCATCACAACGGCCGCGTCAAAACTTGCTGGCGGCAATCCGCTGGCCAATACATAGACCAGCAATGGCGCGCCGACAATCCCCAACACACACGTCACCAGAAGCGCCATGGTGAGCAAAGTAGCCACGGAGTCGATCAACGCCCGGGTGGCGACATCACCGTCCTTTGCCTTGCTGCCCGCCAGCACCGGCACAAAAGCCTGGCTAAAAGCACCCTCGGCGAACATGCGACGCAACATATTGGGGATGCGAAACGCAACATTAAAGGCATCGGTCATGACGCTGACACCGAATGCGTATGCCATCAGCATATCGCGTACCAGACCCGAGATGCGTGATAACAGGGTAAAAAACGAGACGGTGGACGCGGATTTGATAAGGCTCACACGGCAAGTGTAGCCGGGCAAGATAGCCCACAGAAGCCCAAAATGCTACAATAATGGGC
Organism: Rhodoferax sp.; assembly: GCA_025351745.1. GTDB lineage: Bacteria > Pseudomonadota > Gammaproteobacteria > Burkholderiales > Burkholderiaceae_C > Allorhodoferax. The sequence goes on along the minus strand of JANXVI010000237.1, from coordinate 428 downwards.
TTTGCTGGCATCATCCTCAGACACAAGGAATATTAAATATGGCATCTACTAAGCCGAAGAAAAAGAACCCGCGCCTGGCGTCGGGCCGTAAACGCGTCCGTCAGGACGTCAAAATCAATGCAGCAAACACCTCTTTGCGTTCCAAATACCGCACCGCGGTGAAGAACGTTGAGAAGGCAGTTCTGGCCGGTGACAAGACCAAGGCCACAGAACTGTTTGCGAAGATGCAGGCCGTGGTTGACACCGTGGCTGACAAGGGCATCTTCCACAAGAACAAGGCAGCACGTGACAAGAGCCGCTTGTCTACCAAGGTGAAAGCCTTGGCACTCGCCACAGCCTAATCACTTAGGCACATCACACGAATTCCTAACGGAATTCGCCGTTTGCACCGGGTGCGCTGCCAGCAAAGCAAAAAAGCCGTTCATTGA
>JANXVI010000215.1 GCA_025351745.1 Rhodoferax sp. | reverse complement strand
TGAGCAAGCCTTCTTTGCTGGTGTTGGCCGAGCTCAGCGGCAAATCACAATTGCCTTCGTTCGAGGCCGGTCGCGGCGCCTTCGCCGTCTTTCCCGCAGAAATGCAGGCGCGGTTGCAGGAGTACTACAAGGGGAAAAGCGCTATCGAAATAGCCCAGGCTTTCCCCCTGGGGCATAGGCGAGGAGACAGCCTCAGCCGCATGGGCATCGACGCGGGCATGCTGAAGGAATACAGCATCACTATGGGTGGGCTCACCAACAACCCGTTGCAAGACGGATTTTCAATTGGCCTGAAGAAGAACGACGACTCCGGCATACCCGGGCGACGCGTGGGCGGCATTGAGATGCGCCTGATCAGTGATGATCTGGTGCCCCTCACCAAAGTTCCTGACCACGGGGGGGAGAAAAAAGTGGAGTTTTACAAGGATGGCGGAGCAGTGCATACCTATAACGATGGCTTTACCAGGACCGATCAGTCCGATAAAACTGTCGTCTGGCGCGACGCGGACGGAGGGATCACCAAGGTCACTCCAGGTTCCTACTTCAATCCAGACGCCGATACAGGCTCGGTTGAACCCACGCCCGAGCAGAAAAAAGCCCAGGCGCGACTGCGCGGCGCGGCGGTAAATACCGTCGACGGCTGGTCTGCGCCGGGCACGGAGGACCCGCAAACTCTGGACCGCAGAACCCTGATCATGCTGATCGACCCCGAATACCCGGACAACGCGCTGATGGTGCTGGACCAGCCCCGGCTGACCGACGCACAACCGGAGGTAAACCCTAACCTACCGCGTCCAGACTTGCCCGCCGTTCCAAAAGGGGGTAAGGACACTTGCACGGTCGGATGCGTCAAGTAGATTGTGGGAGGGGAGTGGCGCGCCATGCAGGAGGGCGTGCGAGCCTTCCTGCACAGCGCACACGTATTCGGTGGCGGCGATGAGGAGCGACGACGCCCCACAATTTCAGGCCACCTGCCCTAGCGCAGCTCGCACAATACTCGCGGCATCCACGCCAAAATAGCCCCGCAGCGCAGCCCGCGTATCGCTGCGACCAAAACCATCGGTACCCAGCGTGAGATAGCTACGGTCTGCGGGCAGGAAAGCGCGCACGCTTTCGGGCACGGCGCACACGTAATCGGTGGCGGCGATGATGGGGCCGGTACTGGCTTGCAATTGCTGCTCGATGAAGGGCATAGGCGCTGACGCATCGCCAGCCATCTGGCGCTGCAGGCTGTCGCGGCCGTCGCGCGCCAGCTCGCTCCAGCTGGTGACGCTGTAGACCGTCACATCCACACCCTGCGCAGTCAGCAGGTTCGCGGCCTTGATGACTTCGGTCAATATGGCGCCAGAGCCCATCAGCGTGGCATCCTTAAGAGAATTCAGGCTGTAGCCCTGGTCCGTGCTGCGTGAATAGCTAGCAAATTTGTAGCATCCCTTAATCACATCGTCCGCCGCGTCCGCTGGCAGATCCGGCTGGGCGTAGTTTTCGTTCATCAGCGTGACGTAGTAGAAAACGTCCTTTTGCTCCACCAGCATCTCGCGCATGCCGTGGTCGATGATCACGGCCATTTCGCCGGCAAAGGCCGGATCGTAGGCCTTGCAATTGGGGATGGTGGCGGCGACTAGATGGCTGCTGCCGTCCTGGTGCTGTAGGCCCTCACCGCCCAGCGTGGTGCGGCCCGATGTGGCGCCCAGCAGGAAGCCGCGCGAGCGCTGGTCGGCGGCGGCCCAGATGGCATCACCCACGCGCTGGAAGCCGAACATGGAGTAGTAAATGTAGAACGGCAACATGGCCAGGCCATGCACGCTGTAGCTGGTAGCGGCGGCTGTCCAACTGGCGATGGCTCCTGCCTCAGAGATGCCCTCTTCCAGGATCTGGCCGTCCATGGCTTCGCGGTAGCTCAGCACCGAGCCTATGTCTTCCGGTTCGTAGCGCTGGCCCACGCTGGAGTAGATGCCGACCTGCTTGAACAGATTGGCCATGCCAAAGGTGCGCGCCTCATCGGCGACGATGGGCACAATGCGTGGCCCTAACTCCTTGTCCTTCAGCAGATTACCCAGCATGCGCACGAAGGCCATCGTGGTGGACATTTCCTTGCCGGCTGCGGCCGTAGCGAAGGCTGCGTAGCTGACCAGCGCGGGCACTGGCACTGCATCGGTAGCAGTCTCACGGCGCGGCAGGTAGCCGCCGAGTTGTGCGCGTTGAGTGTGCAGGTAACGCATCTCGGCGCTGTCTTCAGCGGGTTTGAAGAATTCGAGATTCGCGGCTTGTGCGTCGGTCAGCGGCAGGTTGAAGCGGTTGCGGAATTCAATCAGCGCGGCCTCGTCCAACTTCTTCTGGCTGTGCGTGGTCATCTTGCCCTGCCCGGCCTGGCCCATGCCATAGCCCTTCTTGGTGTGCGCCAGGATGACGGTGGGCTGGCCACTGTGTTGCTCGGCTGCGGCATAGGCGGCGTGGATCTTGACGATGTCGTGGCCACCGCGTTTAAGGCGGTCAATTTGCTCGTCCGTCATGCCCTGGGCCAGTTGCTTCAGCGCTTCGTTCTGGCCGAAAAAATTGTCGCGGTTGAAGCGCCCGTCTTTGGCGGCAAAGGTCTGCATCTGACCATCTACCGTGTTGGCAAAAGCCTGCACCAGCGCACCGGTGGTGTCGCGTGCAAACAGGCCGTCCCAGTCGCTGCCCCAGACCAGCTTGATGACGTTCCAGCCTGCACCACGGAACAGCTTTTCCAGCTCGTCAATGATGCGGCCGTTGCCGCGCACCGGTCCGTCCAGGCGCTGCAGGTTGCAGTTGACGACCCAGACCAGGTTGTCCAGCTTCTCGCGGCTGGCCAGTGTCAGCGCGCTCATGCTCTCGGGCTCGTCCATCTCGCCATCGCCGAACACGCCCCAGACCTTTCTGCCCGCGCAATCCAGCAAATGCCGGTGTGTCAGGTAGCGCATAAAACGCGCGTGGTAGATCGAGCTGATGGGGCCGATGCCCATGGAGCCGGTGGGGAACTGCCAGAAGTCGGGCATCAGCCACGGGTGGGGGTAGCTAGAGAGGCCGCGTGCGCCTTGGTCTGGCGCAGTGATCTCTTGCCGGTAGTGGGCCAGATCAACCTCGCTCAAGCGCCCTTCCAAAAAGGCCCGTGCATACACACCGGGCGCGCTGTGCGGTTGGAAGAACACCAGGTCTCCACTGCGCGATCCCTTGAAGAAGTGGTTAAACCCCACCTCAAACAAATCCGCTGCGCTGGCATAACTTGCGATGTGGCCACCCAGTTCGCCATACGCGCCATTCGCACGGGCCACCATGGCCAGCGCATTCCAGCGCATCAGCGAGGCGAGCTTTTCTTCAATCGCCAAGTCGCCGGGGAAACTACCCTGTTGATCGACGGGGATGGTGTTGACATACGGCGTGGCAAGTTCGGGCGACCAGCCAACTTGCGCGGAATGCGCAAGCCGCACCAGTTGGTCCAGCACAAAACGTGCGCGTTCGGCGCCGTGGGTGGCGACGACCGACTGAAAGGCTTGCATCCACTCTGCGGTCTCAGTGGGGTCGGCGTCAACCGGGGGCGTGGGATTGTGCAAAGAGGTGTTCATGGGGTCTGACTATACAAACGCACACCGCAAATGTGCTGCAGAGAAATAAGGTCGCAAAAAACCAAGTGCGCGCATCGGTTCAATCGTATCGATGGATGAACACCAAATCGATAGCGCTTTGGGTGCCGGTGCTGGCGCGCAAGCTAAACCGGCGAGACAGGTCGTAAAACACCTGCAGCGTGCCGACCGCGCCCGCCAAGCCTGTTTCGTAGGCAACGTAAAAGTCTTGCGACAAGCGCTTGCCCACCGTCAGTGTGGCGCCGCTAGCCCCTGCGTTGTCTGCCGTATTGCTGCCCCCGCCGATCGACAGTTCATCCAGGCCGACCCGCTGTGCCAGGCTTGCTGACGTGCCATTGTTCTTGCTACCCATCAGGGCCAGGGCAGCTTGTTGTAGCAGGGCTGTCTCGGCGCCGCCACCGGCGGGGGAGCGGCCGAGCACCAACCAAGCCAATTTCTCGGCTTCGGGTAGATCTGGCTCAGCATAAAGGCGCACTACGGGGGCCAAAGCGGTTCCATTGATTTGCACACCCACGCGCTGCGTCAGTTTGGATCGCAGCGCGAGCACGTTCAAAGTCGGGTTGTCGAACGGGCCGGTGAAACGCAGCTCACCCTCCTCGATGTCCAGTCGTTGACCGTATGCCAGGTAAGTGCCGCGCACGGTGCTTACGGTGCCGCTTAAACGTGGCTGGCCCTTGGTTGCGGCGGAGCTGGTCAGCGCAAGCTGCCCGGACAGGCGGGTGGACAGGCCGCGGCCCTTGACGTAAAAGTTGGGGCCCAGATCCAGCGTGATTGCCAAATCGGGCGTGATTGGCTTGGCCCGCGCAGTGCTGGCTTGTGCGGTGGAATCGACCTTTGTGCGCCCCCTAACGACCACATCGCTTCCGAGTTGGGGGGCGGAGTCGTCGGGCAGGATGATCAGCGCCTCGTCCGTCTGCAGGTCGCCGCGCATGGTCAGCTGAGAGTTGTCCAGCCGGGCCGTGAGTTTTCCAGACAGGGCCAGACGCCGGTCCGCCCGCGCGCTGACGCGCAACGACGTCAGCGAGGCGTCCAACTCCATGCGCAGGCGTGACAGGGCGCTGGCAGTCGGCTGGGGCGAAGCGCTGTTGGCGGGCAGTAGCGGCACAGGTGGCATCCATTCGACTGCGCCCTTGAGCACAAGCTGTCCCGCCTGAGCACCACCCGCACCCAAAATAGAAAACTCCTGAATGACCAGGCGCTGGCCATCGAGTTGGGCGTTCAATGTTCCATGACTGAAATCGATGCCATCCACCACGGAGCGCACCGCCATGTCTTTTGCCTTCAAATTACCCCGCCACAACGGCGTGCCCAACGTGCCGGACAACACCGCATCCGACTCCACCGAGCCATTGATCCGCCAACCCGGCGGCGCCAACAGCGACCACACGCCCACCGGTGGCAAGCTAGCGCTGAGCTTGCCCACCAGTGGTGCGTTGGGGTCCCAGACCCACACGCCGTCTTTGACGGGCAGCCGGGTACTGGCCGTGGCATTGAGTTGCCCCGCGCGAAGACTGTCCCAAATCAGCGTGGCGCCCAGGCTTTCATTGTGGGCGGTCAACACCAGGCGTGCGTCACGCAGGCCGGCGCTTAGCGTTGCCGTCTGCGTGTCTGGCTCGAGTAAGCGCAGGTCGCCACCGGTGCGCTCCAGCACGACCTTAAGGTTCAGGTCCTGGGCACTGTTGGCGTCCCATTGGCCACCCAACACCAGATCACCGCGCAGGCCCAGGTTGGCCAGTTGAGTTTTGCCAATCCGTTCCAGCCAACCCACGGGAAGGTCGCGCACCGTGCCACGAGTGGACCATGCCGTCTGCACGGCTCTGCCACTGGCAGCGCTTGACCATTGCGCAGCCTCCCATTTGAGTTCGGCCGCACCGGGTACGGGGCCGGTCAACGCAAGCGCGCCTGCACCGACGGCCAGCGTTTGCCGCGTGGCGTCTTGCTTCAGCACCAGCTGTACGGGCTGGGCTATACGTGCCGTCCAGGTTTCTGTGGAGCCTGCTTCCCGCGCGGTGACGGTGGTGGAATCGATACGACCCTGCCACTGACCGTCTGCCTCCTGCCCCCCCTGCAATCGCGATTGCACTGAAAACTGCTGGGTGGCGGCTTGCAGCTTGGTATCGACTTGCAGGTCCATGGCGCCCAGGGTGCCAGACAGCGCCAGCCGCGTATCGCGCAGACCCAGCGCGGGGTCGGTGGCCTTGGGATCGCGGAACAGGTCCAATCGGGGGGTGCGCAACTGGGCCTGCAGTTGCAGTGCGCGCCCGTGGTTGTGCCAGCCACCCTGCCACTGCGCGTTTAGGTCACCCGTGCCTTGCAAACGCATCCCGGCCAGATGGGCCGGATCGCCGGGCACACGGGCCAGCCATTGCGCGGCCAGGGCAGCATCGCTCAGCGTGAGTTGCAATGTCCCCTCGCCCGCCGGGTCTGACAAGTTGCCGCTGACGGTGGACTGCAGCCCTGGCAGGCGCAGGGCCAGGTTCCCCTCGGTCGCGAAATTGTGGGTCTGTACCGTGAGCCGGCCTTCTACGGTGGCATCAACAGTTTGCAGCAGCAGATTGTCCAATTGCAGCGTGGGCGCGCGCCACAGGCCACGGGCCTGCGCCGCCTGCAGCCGCAGGCCCTGTGGTTTGTCGGGACGTTGCTGGTTTGGCGGACCGGCGCCCTGCAGTTTGGCGTCAAAGCGGATACCTGCAGGTGTTTGTGCGGCGGTCAGCTCCCCGTTCAGCGTGTCGGCGTCGAGCCGGGTATCGATTGCGTGGGGGTTGATATGGTGAGCGCTTGCGGTGAGCTTCCACGCGCCCTTCGCAGCGCCCGCGCCCGCTCCGGTGCTCGCGCCCGGACCCACCCCAGCATCGGCCACAGGATCAAGCTCACCGCGTGCCTGCAACTCTCCACCCGCGCCTTGGGCACGCAGCGTCTGGAGCAACCAGCTTCCCTTGTCAAACACCACCTCGGCTTGCAGGGACTGCAGCGGCACGGCATGTGTATTCCACGGACCACTGAGGGCATTGGTAGCGGCCACCGCTCCCCGCCATGTCGCACCCGCGGGCGTCACGCTGGCATTGCCGCTGAGCAAAGTGCGCGGTGCCTGCGGCCACAGGGCCGCCAGATCCAGCGCTTCCCACACCACCTTTGCTTGCGCCAGCGGCTGGGCTTTCCACGGCTGCAGTTGTGCGTCCACGGTGGCTGTGGGGTTGTGCATTTGCTGGCCCGTGGTATCAGACCGCAACCGGGCATGCAGGGCAAGCGTCGCGTTGGCCGGGGCCATATCCCCCTCCAAACGCGCCAGGGCCTTGAGCACCAGGCGTTTGCCGGAGGAGCCCGGCACGGGGGCGTCGACCGAGCCGTCCAGCGTAGCGACCAGGGCCATCGGAGCAGCACTCTGCAACCGCGCCTGCAGTGCATACATGCCCGATGCAATGCGCACCTGGCCCACGTAAATGCTGTGTTGTTTGCTATCGAAGTTGTAGCTACCAGTCAACCCTGTTGCCACCAAGGCCGGTGGCCCCAGCCATCGCACGGTGTCAATGGCAAAGTGCACGCTGACCCGCATGGGAAGGCCCAGGTCCGTGGGCGGTTCGCTGTCCTTGGGGGCGGTGGGCGCACGCCGGTCGTCTATGCGCAGTTGTCCCACGCGGAGATGGCTGATACGAAGCTCCCGCTCCCACAGCGGCGGCAGGGTCCAACCCACTTCCACATTCTCAGCCTCCACACGCAGGTCACCCCGGCGCCAACGCAGGGTGTCGATGTGCCCACCATAGCGCAACGAACCCGTGATGCCACTCACCTCCAGCGACTGGTCTGCAGGCAGGTATTGGGCAACACGCGACAACACGGTGCTGAGCGAAGTGGCGCTACCACCCCACAGCCACGCGCCCGCCAGTAGTGTCAAGGCCAGCAACAACAACCCAACCAGACCGAACAGGCCCAAGCGAAAAAAGCGCAGTGCCCGCATCAGAAATTGAAGCCCACGTTCATGTGCAGCCGCAGGCGTTGGGTATCCACACCGTAGGCCAGATCGATCTGCAACGGCCCGATGGGGCTTTTCCAGCGGATACCTGCCCCCACGCCAGTCTTGACTTTAAGCCGGCCCGGATCATCGGCCACCGCGCCTGCATCCACAAAGACCGCACTCTCCCACGCCGAAATCTGCCCACCGAACACCAGCGGACGCTGCCACTCCACGCCGCCGTTGACCATGTAGCGCCCAGGTACGGCCAAGCCGTTGGCCCCGACCGCGCCGAGCTCCCGGTAGCTGTATCCGCGCACCGTGGTGTCGCCACCGGTCATGAACAGCTGGGTGCTGGGCAGCGATACGCCATCCTTGGCCGCCACCACGCCACCCTCGGCGCGCAACACCAGACGGCTTGCGCGCAGTTGCGCCGCGGCACCCGCATCGGCGCTGGCCAACGGACGGTAGTAGCGACCACGGGCAAGCACCCGGGTAAACGGGTCCTGCTTGGCACCCAGCGTGGCCCCACCGCCCACTTCTAGTCCCAGCCCCCAGCCACGTGACGGAAAAGGCATGCTGTCAAACCGGCGCAGGGTCATTGCGTAGTTGGCGCTCAGCGACTGGGCCACTACCGAGGGGGCGTCGGTGCTGGACAGCGTGTCGGCACGGTCGTACTCCAGGTAGTAGCTGCGGTCCATGGGTTCGCTGTCCTGGCGCCGGCCACCGCGCCAGCGCTGGCTGCTGACATCCCCACCGTCGGATTTTTGGCGTTGCACCTGGGCAGATGTGATCCAGCGCCAATTGTCCGCATCCGGTGGTGCCGTCAACTCTGTGCCGATGGACCGCGTCTTGTCATCCAACGACAGTTTGGACTGGGCGCGCCATCCCAGCCACGGCAACTTGTGGTTCGTGTGCTCCACAGATATTCTGGGGCCACTGTCCGTGCTGATGCCCACCCCCAGCACAATCTTCTTCAGCTTGCCTTCGCGCAATTGCACTACGACAGGTGCGTTCGCGGGGTCTCCGGTTGTATCGAGCGACACATAGGCAGAGTCAAAGTAACCACTGCTGACCAGCCGCTGCTGTGCCGCAACCAGGTCGGCTTGGTCATAGCTCGCGCCTACGGTCAAGCGCATCAACCGGGTCACCAGATCGGTGTCGTAACGCTCTAGCCCGGTGATCTTCGGGGTGCCAAAGCGGTACGCCGGGCCGGAATCCAGCGTCACTTGCAGCGTGGCATCGCGGGTGAGCGGGTCGATGTCCGCCAGCGAAGTGGTGATAGCGGCCGTTGGAAAACGCTCCCGACTCAACTGCTGAACAGCCTGCAGCTTGGCATCGTCCCAGCGATCCTGGGTAAATCGCATGCCGCTGCGCAGCGACCAGTCGTTCTGGATTTTTTCACGCTGCAATCGGGCGGCCGGGTCTTGGGCGACGGCGCCCACAAACTGCAACCGGACTTCGCCGACGACGGTGGGTTCACCGGGCTTGACTGACAGCTTGACGGTGCGGCGTTGGCCGTTGGGGCTGATTTCCAACTGCGCCTCTATGTCAGGTGTGAAATAACCTGCAGTGGCGAGCAAGCTGCGGCTATCCTCTTTGGCGACCTGCATCAGGCGAGTCAGCTCGGTATCACTCAAGTCCGTCAATTCGCGGTAACGGATGAGCTCCAAATGGGTATTCAACAGATCGCGAATAGATTGCGGTGCATCAATCTGCAGATCAAATGCAGCTGGCGCCTGCGATGCCACTTGCCCGGATTTTTGCTCAGATGGTGTGGCGTCTTGCTCGGCAATGGCTATCAGCGGGGCCCCAAAAACCATGACAACCAAACAACATCGCCAATTCATAGCTCCACCCTTCGCCCGCAAGTCAGCATCCGTTGCAAAACGCCGTAGCGTTTGGCGCGCACAGCCCAACGCTGACACAACTGAAAAAATAGGCGGGTGGAGAGCAGAAGTACATGTTCCTAGTATCGCACTATGGGCCTAACGCGCAGGGCAGCCAGACGATACAACACCGTGCCGTGTAAGGGTGAATCCAAGGCCCCGGTAAGAGCCAAGAATCAGGGCGCTTGCGCCACCATCACACAGCTCAAAGCCTGCGCGATGTCAGCCACAATATCTTCAATATCTTCCAGACCGATCGACAAGCGCACCAAGCCCTCGCTGATGCCGCACGCAGCCCGCTCTTCGGGGGTGTAGGTGCTGTGCGTCATGCTGGCGGGGTGCTGGGCCAAAGATTCGGCATCGCCCAGACTCACGGCTCGGGTCACCAGTTGCAGCGCGTCCATAAAGCGGATGCCCGCTTCCATGCCGCCCTTCAGTTCAAACGCAATCATGCCGCCGAACTGGCGCATCTGGCGCTTGGCCAGGTCATGCTGGGGAAAGCTGGGCAGACCGGGGAAATGCACTACGGCGGTGGCGGGGTGGGCTTGCAGAAGTTCGGCAACGGTCTGCGCGCTCTGGCAATGGCGATCCATGCGCAGGGTCAGTGTCTTCAATCCCCGCATCACCAACTGTGCGTCTTGTGCCGACATCACGGCGCCGGTCATATCTTTCAAGCCGACCAGGCGCACGTATTTGGCCAGATCAGCATCGGCAAACACGGCGGCGCCGGCGGTCAGGTCACCGTGGCCGCCCAGGTACTTGGTCATGGAGTGCACGGACACGTCGGCACCCAGCAGCAAGGGCTGTTGCAGGTAGGGCGTGCAATAGGTGTTGTCCACCACCAGCTTGGCGCCGCCTTTGTGCGCAATGTCGGCCACGGCAGCAATATCTACCAGGCGCATGTTCGGGTTGGCCGGGGTCTCGCAGTAAACGACCTTGGTTTTGGGGCCGATGGCCTGTGCCACCTGCTCCGGGTCCGTCATGTCCACATGGCGCACGGTGACGCCAAAGCGGGTCAGCCCATGGTTCAAGAAGGTGAAGGTACAGCCGTACAACGTGATGTCGGCCAGCACTTCATCGCCCTGCTCCAGCATGGACCAGAACGTGGCGGTGATGGCACCCATGCCCGAGCCAAAAACCACGGCGCCTGCGCCCTGCTCCAGGCTGGTCAGGCGGGCTTCCAGCAGCGCCAGCGTGGGGTTGGCAATGCGGGTGTAGAAGTAGCCTTGCTCGGTGCCGGCAAAGCAGCGTGCGCCATAGGCGACATCAGGAAAGGCAAAGGTAGACGAGGTATACAGCGGCGGCACAAGTGCGCCCTGGTGATCGGCCGGGTTGTAGCCCCAATGGATAGCGCGGGTGCTGAATCCACCGGCCTTGGGCTTGGCGGCTGCGGGGATGGAATCGAATGGCAGGTCGTTGGCTTTCATGGGGCGGTCTCCTATTGGTGTTGTGTAGGAGAATTTTTATGCAAGCAGGCAGGATAAATTTCGCAAAATTCCACCCCATCGGCACAAAGTGGGGTAAAAATTGCCGAATTAATGCAATCGAAAGCAAAATTGACCCATGAAGCCTTTTGACACTACCGACCAGGCCATATTGCTGGCCTTGCAGCGCGATGCGCGACAGACCATGGCCGAGTTGGCCGAGCACGTGTCGCTGTCCCAATCTCCGTGTTGGCGCCGCGTGCGGCAGTTGGAAGAATCTGGAGTGATCGAGGGCTACCACGCCGCGCTGAGCCGCAAACACCTGGGCTATGGCGTGACCGGCTTCATCCACCTGCAAATGCAAAACCACACGGCTGATACCACCGCGGCTTTTGAGCGCGCGGTCATGGCCCTGCCCCAGGTGCTGTCGTGCCACAACCTGTCGGGCAGCTACGACTACCTGATTGAGGCGGTGGAGGTAGACCTGGAGAGCTTCTCAAGCTTGGTGCGTAACAAAATTCGCTGCCTGCCGGGCGTGAAGGAAATTGCCACCAGCTTTTCGTTGAAAGAGGTCAAGGCGGCGGGGAGTTTGCCGGTCGGCGGCTAGGCCAATCAAACCCGGCTTGCGCAGACCCTACTGCGCAAGCTTCTGCAAGTGCCAGAACGTCGATGCAATATTCCAGTCATTGCCAGGCAGCTTGCGTAAGTAGCCAATCATCTCGCCTTGCTTGACGTGCAAGCCGCGTGCTTCGAAATCCGCAGTGGCCACGAACATGTCCCACTCCTCGACAAGGTTCTCCACATCGCTGCGGCGGATGCTCAGGCGGCCGTCGCGGATCATGTTCCAACTGGTAGTACGCGGAGACTGGCGCACAGCGTCCAGGTCAGACGCCTTCTTGAACGGACAACTTCCCGCTGCACCGCCCTTGCGGATGACGCGCATCTCTTCGCCCGCATAAAAGCCTACGCCATCGCACATCTTCAACGACTGAGGTGGCTCCTGTTTCCATTGGGCCGATTGCGGCGGGTGACGGTATTTGTAGGACGACTCCGGGACCAACCACACACCTTCCAAATCCTTTTGCGTCGCCGCCCTCAGCTCAGGCCTCACGGGTGAGAACGGACACGGATACAGGGTATAAAAAGCCACGGTTGCCTGGTTCGCGGTGGGGGCCGCGATGCCCTGCAAGCGCAATGCTTCCTGGACCGCCGGGCGCACGTCGGCCAGCGTCAAATTCTTTTCGAAGCAACTGAACTTGCCACTGGATTCATTCACTATTTGCAGCAACAAACCGCTGAGCAACTCGTTGGATTCGATGGGCTTGTTGCGGTCCAGGGTGACACTTCCTTCCACGGGCAATTGGTAGTGCGCCATGCGCTCCAACACGGCCGGTACCCGGTAGCCTTTGGCATACGCCAGGGCGATGTCCGCTTTGGCCTGTTCCACTTTGCCGAGTTTTTCATACACAATACCGCGGTTGAAATAGGCGGAGCCCAAGTCGGGCTTGGCCTTCAGCGCCGCTTCATAGTCGGCCAGGGCCTTGTCGTAGTCTTTCAGGTCAGACCAGGCATTGCCCCGGTTGACATAGTCGAACCAGAAGTCTTCGGGTTTGAGCGCCAGAGACTGGTTGTAAGCGTCGATTGCCCTCGAATTGTCTTTTTTCGCGTTGTAGGCCATGCCCAAATTGCGATGGCTCTTGGCCATGTTTTCGAGGGTCAGTTTGCCAGCACGCATGCATTGCGCATACAAGCCTATTGCCTCATCATATTTGCCGGCTGAATAGCTCAACCAGCCCTGCCTGCACAGGCTGAGGTCCTCTTGTCCCCATGCGAGCAGCGATGCCAGCAGCGTTATGGCGGCCAACACGCCGTTGCGAACCCAGTGACGGTGAAGCATTGCAGCCCTCTAAAAATGCGTTGTGATTGAAATAGTAGCATCGACTCCAAAGGCTAGAACGCAACCGACTACGCCGAGTGCTTCCGCAAGCCTGCCGCCTTAAATTATTTGAGCAAGCTGGGGCTTCAACAACGTATCCCAGCTGCGCAACAGGCGCTCCGCAACGCCGGGCAATGATTGCAAAACACCCTGCGGCGACATCTGTGCCATGTAGACCTGGTACAGGCCTTCTTTCGCTGCGGCAAGGCTGCGGTTGGCGACCACCGTCCGCCCGGCAACCAGGTAGGTTTGTAGATCGCCAAACGTAACCACCAACGGCTTGTTCGCCGGTTTGAACGCGTGCAGCTTACGCCCCTGCAGATAACGCTGCACATTCGACGCCGCACAGTGGCCCATGTCCAGCGCGTGGAAGACTTGCTTGGCCAAGGGCTTGGGTAGTGCTACTGCGTCGCCCGCGACAAAAACCTGGTCACAGTAGGCGCTTTGCAGGGTGCGTGACACGGGCGCCCAGCCGTCGTTGCCCCGCGCCAGGCCCGATGCGCGCAGCAGCGCAGTCGGCGCCAACCCCGCAGTCCACAGGGTCAGGGCGGATGGAATGCGCAGGCCGTTGTCGAGCAGCACGCTTTTAGGCGCTACCCGCGCAATGCTTGCACCAGTATGAAACACCACCGGAAACGGCTGGCAGAGTTTGCGGATATCGGCATCCAGCTTGGCGGGGAGACCCGGAAGCAAGCGCGCACCCGCCTCCACCACATCAACCGACAGAGTGGGGTTGTCGCCGTAGCGGCGCAGCACCTCACCCAAGGCCTCGATACCCGAGATGCCGGCGCCGACGATCACCAGACGCAGTGGCTGCTTTTCGCGCTGCAGCTTGCGTAAATCGTAGCCAATAGCCTCGCAGTCCGCAACGCCGTGAAAGGGGTAGGTGTTGCTGAACGCACCCGGAATGCCAAACGTGTTGGCACTGGCACCGACTGCGACGATGCACGCATCAAAGCCCAGTTCGCGCCCGCCATCGGTCACCACCACATGCCGCCCGGTGTCCACCTGGATGGCCCGGTCCTGCACAAAGCGATGCCCTGCCCGGGACACGATGCGGGCGCGGTCGAGCCGCAAGTCCCGCCCTGTCTTGACGCCCGATACGAGTTCGTGAATATTGGGAATCCACTCAAAATGCCGAGTGAGATCGACCACGGTGACGGCATAGTCCGTGGATAGTTTGGTGGCTGCCGCCAGCCCGGCGAAGTTTGCACCGACGATAACGATGCGTTTGCGTTGCTTGCTCATGGCGTCTGGGGACAGGGGTGCTGTCGCAGTATCAAAGGGCCTGACTGTATGCGATGGCGTGGGCTACCTACAATGCAGGCCTTGCCAATGGCCCAGCGCCATGGCCTTGAAAGACGCACCATGACCACCGACCAGCCCCTACCCGACGCAGAATCCGACGCCGATAAGGTTCCCACAACCACCGGTACGCCAGACAAGCCGTTCATGCGCACCATCAAGAGCTTTGTGAAGCGCGCCGGCCGCACCACGACTGGCCAGACCAAGGCGTTTGAAGAACTGGGGCCTAAATTTCTGTTGCCTTACCAGCAAAGTGCTATTGATTTTGAAGCAGAATACGCAGATTCCACGAGGGCTAGCGGCCAGAATGGCTTAAGCCACTCGCCCATAGTGCTCGAAATCGGCTTTGGCATGGGCGAGGCCACGGCGCACATCGCCGGTGTGCTGCCGGACACCCGTTTCCTGTGCTGCGAGGTGCATGAACCTGGCGTGGGTGCGCTCTTGAAGCGGATCGGCGAACAGAACATCAGCAACATCCGCATCTGCGCACACGATGCGGTGGAGGTGATTGACCACATGCTGCCGCTGGGCAGTCTGGACGGCGTGCACATCTTCTTCCCCGACCCCTGGCACAAGACCAAACACAACAAGCGCCGCCTGATCCAGTCGCCGCTGGTGGCCAAACTGGCGCGCCGCCTCAAGGTGGGTGGCTACCTGCACTGCGCGACCGACTGGGAGCCCTATGCCCAGCAGATTCTGGAGGTGCTGACGGCCGAGCCACTGCTGAAGAACCGTGCGCTGGTGACCAACCCCGAGCTGAATGGCTACGCACCCAAGCCGCACTACCGGCCACTCACCAAGTTTGAGAATCGCGGCATCAAGTTGGGGCACGGTGTATGGGATTTGGTGTTTGAACGGATTTAGAGATGGGCACAGCGTTTCCTGGTGCCAACGGTCTGGGCGGCTACGGGTTTTGCTCCGTGTCCCCCGCCCGCTGCGCGGGCTCCTCCTTTACCTGCGCAAAACCCGTAGCCACCCAGACCGTTGTCCCTCGCGCTGAACATGGCTCTGCACCGGCCTAACGCGCCACCCAGCCGCAACGGCGTGGGCGCCAGTTGCGTCGTCACGCTGCCGGGTCCATGGGTCAACATGCTGGACTTTTTGACCGCGCGCTTTGTTGGCGTGCACACCGAAGTGTGGGAGCAGCGCCTGCGCGATGGGGATGTGGTGGACGACCAGGGCCAACGCATCACCCCGGACGCACCCTTTGAGGCCGGTCGCCGCCTCTACTACTTCCGCGCGGTGGAAGCCGAGCCGCATATCCCGTTTGAAGCCGTCGTGCTGTGGCAAGACGCGCATCTGATGGTTGTCGACAAGCCGCATTTCCTGCCCGTGCTGCCGTCAGGAAAATACCTGCAGGAGACCGTGCTGACACGCCTGAAAAACACGTTGGGGCTGGACGCGCTGTCTCCCATCCACCGCATAGACCGTGACACGGCGGGCCTGGTGCTGTTTTCCAAGCAAGTGACCAGCCGCGGTGCCTACCAGGAGCTGTTTCGCACGCGCCAGGTGGACAAGACCTACGAATGCACTGCGCCGTGGAATGCGGACCTGCCGTGGCCGATACGGCGCGAGAGCCGCATCGCCCCATCAGCCCATTTCATGCAACAAACCGAGGTGGACGGCGTGCCCAATGCACTGACCCACATCGAACCGATCGAAGTGCTGGGCAGGTTGGCCCGCTACAGCCTGAAGCCTGTCACCGGCCAGCGCCATCAATTGCGCGTACACATGGCCGCGCTGGGCTTACCGATGGTGGGCGATGGCATCTACCCCAAGCTGACGCCCGAGGGCAGCGCCGACTACAGCCAGCCGCTGCAACTGCTGGCCAAGACCATTGCATTTGTGGACCCCCGCAGCGGCGAACACAGCGAGTTCCACAGCCAGAGAACATTGCGCGATCTGGCCGACCTAACCCAATAAAAACGGCCGCCAGCCCTCGTGGAATATGCGCTGGGTGCTACGAAATTAGTAGCGACTTGCACCCACCCACAACTCCAGTGCACCTTGCCATTGCGAATCGTAACAATTGTCCACCGTGGGTGCGATGTCGCCCGACGCATACTTGAGCCCACGCAGTTAAATTTTTGTCTGTCGTTTCATTGTGGCTGTGCCTTCGCGCGTATTGAACGTAGCCAGCAATAGCGACAGCGCTTTACTTGGGAACATCGCATGCGCCACTTTCGGCACACTTGTTTGTCGATCCTGATCTGCTTGGTTCTGGGCGCCTGCGGTGGCAGTGGCGGTGGCGGGGCTGGAGTGCCCTCGCCGACCCCTGTGCCCGTTCCTGTGGCCAACCCTGCGCCCGCCCCGATTGCCGTCCCGGTCGCTCCACCGGTGGCATCGTCTACCAGCTTTCCGATCTTGTACGTGACGCAGACCCCGGTCTCGGGCTTTGCCAGCCGCACCACCACGTTCGGCAACCACCTGGCCAGCGCCCAGGCAGTGCCGCGCGGCGGCGACCTGATGGTGCGTTACCCGGATGGCAGCGTGCGCAATCTGACGGCCGAGGCTGGTTTTGGCACCAGCGGTTTTCAGGGTGCCAACTCTATCGCCGTGCGCGAACCATCGGTGCATTGGAGCGGCACCAAGGCCTTGTTCAGCATGGTGGTTGGTTCGCCAGCAACGCAATACGAGGTGCGCCAGTTCCAGTGGCAAATATACGAAGTCAGCGGCCTGGAAAAGGGCGCCAAAGCATCCATCGCCAAAGTTGCGAGGCAGCCCGATTTTAATAATGTGTCGCCGCTTTACGGCAGCGACGATCGCGTGCTGTTCACCTCCGACCGCCCGCGAACCGGTGAGGCGCACCTGTACCCGCAGCTCGACGAATACGAATGCTCGCCCACCACCACTGGCATCTGGAGCCTGGACCCGGCCAGCGGCAACCTGCGTCTGCTGAACCACACCGTCAGTGGCGCGTTCAGCCCCTCGGTGGACAGCTTCGGTCGTGTGATCTTTACGCGCTGGGACCACCTGCAGCAGGACCAGCAGGCCGATGCCGACCGTGCCAATCCGGGTGCGCCGCCCAACGGCTCATTCTTGTACGCGGACGAGTCGGCCAGCGCCGTGCGCCGTGCGCCGTGCACTGGCCAACGAAGTATTCCCCGAGCCGCGCAGCGACACCCATCCCGACAACATTGCCAACCAGACCAATGGGCACACTTTCAATCACTTCATGCCGTGGCAGCTCAACGAGGATGGCACATCGGAAGAAACGCTGAACCATGTCGGGCGCCACGAGTTCGGCCCTGCGTACATCCCCCGCACCTTCAAGAAGGACTCCAGCCTGCTCGACTACAGCCGCGAGGCGCTGTTCGCCAATCGCACCACGCTGCATTCCGACGGCGGCCTGTTCCACCTTCGCGAAGATCCGTTGCACCCCGGGGTGTACTACGGCAGCAATGTACGTGAATTCGGTACTGCGGGCGCCAACCAGATCGTGCGCTTTACCGGCGGCCCCAAGCTGAATGCGGAGTCCATGGTCATGACCGCCGTGACCCATGCTGAAACGGCCAATTTCACCGTCGATGGCGCCACGCCCAACCCGAATCACAGCGGCATGTACCGCAATCCCTTGCCGATGTCCGACGGTTCACTGGTGGCCGTGCACACCGCCGAAACGCGGCTCGACGCCAACGATGGCACCCGCGCCGCGCCGCGTTACCGCTACCAGTTTCGCATCATGTCCCTCAAGTCCAGCGGCGCCAACTACACAGCCGACAAGGTTTTGACATCAGGCGCGCGCAAGGCGCTGTGGTACTGGGACCCGGATACACGCGTCGATTTCGACGGAACCTTGTGGGAGCTTGACCCGGTCGAAGTAGCGCCGCGTGCGCGGCCGGCACGCCGCAGCGATACACTGGAATCGCCCGAGCGCAGTGTGCTTAGCGAAGAGGGGGTGGACGAAGCGCAGTTGCGTGCCTGGCTGGTGACCAACGACCTCGCACTGATCGTCACGCGCGATAACACCAGCCGCGACCAAGGCGAGCGCCAGCAGCCCTTTAATCTGCGCGTGCCTGGTGGCGTGAGCAAGACAGGCGACGCCGGAAAAGTCTACGATATCAGCCACCTGCAGATGTTCCAAGCCGACCAGATTCGCGGGTATGGGGGAGCCGCTGCGCCGCGCGCCGGCCGGCGTGTGCTGGCGCAGGTCATGCACGACCCGAAGGTCAATAACCCAGCCAATCCGGGCGCGCCTGCCGGCAGCGTGAAGCTGGCGCCCGATGGTTCAAGTGCAGCCTTCGTGCCGGCACGGCGGGCCATGACGTGGCAACTGACGGACACCACTGGCAAGGCGGTGGTGAGGGAGCGCAACTGGATAAGCTTCCAGCCGGGCGAGATTCGCACCTGCGCCTCGTGCCACGGCCTCAACACCAAGGATCAGGCGGGCGGATTACAGCCGATCAACAAACCTGAAGCGCTTCGCACGCTGATGAAGTATTGGAAGCAGTTGCCCAAGTAAAAAAGCCCAGCTCGCGCCAGGCCTCGTGAAATATACCGAAGGCGCTACTAATTTTGTAGCGCCTTGCGAACACCATCAGCTCCACTGCACCTTGTCTTTGCCGCCATACCAGGTGTCCACCTTGGGGGCGACCTCACCCTCGATGCGGGCGCGGCGGATCTTCATGGTGGGGGTCAGGAAGCCGTTCTCAATGGTCCAGGGTTGCTGCGCAATAACGATCAACTGCAGCTTTTCGTGGGCGACCAAATCGGCATTTACGACTTTCAGCAATTGCGTCAATTCGGCCTCCACATGCTTGCGGAAGGTTGGGTCCTTTTGCTTGGGGCGCACCTCTTCGCCCAGCACCACCAGCGCATAAGCGGCGGGTTGGCCCAGGCCGGAGACCATGCTCATTTCCACCAGCGGATGGGCGTTGAGCTTGTTCTCGATGGGTGCAGGCGCCACGTATTCGCCCTTGGATGTCTTGAACAATTCCTTGACGCGGCCGGTGATCTTCAACAGCCCATCGGCACGGCGCTCGCCACGGTCACCGGTGCGGAAATAGCCATCCGCCGTGAACACTTCGGCATCCAGATCAGGGCGCTTGTAGTAGCCCACCAGTTGGCCGGGCGACTTGATCAGGATCTCGCCCTCTTCGCTGATCTTGACCTCTACGCCGGGCAGGGGCAGGCCCACGCAGCCCGGTGCGTTGACTTCGGGTGTGGAGTTGTGCGAGTAGGCAAAGTCTTCGGACATCGCGTACCCCTCAATCAAGTTGAGCCCCAGGCGGCGGTACCACGAGATCAACTCTGCAGGGATTGGGGCCGAGCCGCTGCCTGCCAGCAAAGCCTGGTCCAGGCCCAGGTTTTTGAGCACTTTGCGTTTGACGATGCCGCTGAGGATCGGAATGCTGAGCAGGAGGTTGAGCTTCTTGGGCGGCATCTTGGTGAACACACCCTGCTGGAACTTGAGCCACAAACGTGGAACCGAGATGAATGTCGTAGGCCGCGCGCGATTCAGATCCTTGACAAAGGTGTCCAGCGACTCGGCAAAGAACACATGCGTTTTACCATCGACCATGGAGGCACACTCCACCCAGGCACGTTCAAACACATGGGCCAGTGGCAGGTAAGACAGGATTCGATTTTCATCCAGATCGCCAATGCGGGATTTGATGTCTTTGCTGATGTTTTCGCTGACCTTGGTGATGCGCTCAAAGCTGTGCATCACACCCTTTGGGGTGCCGGTCGAGCCGGAGGTATAGAGCAGGATGGCAATGTCGCTGCCCAGGCGCGTCACACGGCCGGTCAGCGGCTGGCTGCGCGCCACGATCGCGTCCCAACCCTCATAGCTGTTCTTGGGGGCCAGCGCAAAGGCAACGCAGGGCAACTTGGCAGGCACGCCCGGCTTTTGCTGCTCCCACGTGTCGAGCTTGCCGACAAACAGCATGCTGGCGCCACTGTGCTCCAACACATAGCCAATGGTTTCGGCCGTCTCGGTGGGGAAGATGGCAACCGTGGTGTAACCGGCCATCCAGATGGCCAACTCGGCCATGAAAAAATGCGCACAGTTCTTGGACAGAATGGCAATGCGCGAGCCCGGCTCAAACCCCTGGGCCTTGAGGTGCGTCGCCATGCGACGCGACTGGTCCAGCGTTTGTTTCCAGGTGTAGTCGATCACATCGCCTCCACTCTTGGGCTGGGTCAGGTACACCGTGTCGGCCAGCTTTGCCTCATGGTCAAAGACATAGTCCAGAATCAGTTTGGGTTTGGCCACCGAGCGTCTCCTTGTAGATTAGGTCTACAGAATACCCGATTACGTGGCCCGAACCGCTGTTAAAAGACTCTAAACTGTTTAAGCGTTAATCCCTATGGCGGGGCTCCGTCGCCGTGGAGTGTCCCGACGGTATATATTCCAAAACCCGGCTTTTCCGGACCCTCTTTTTGCGCCACACGCGCACCCTTCTGGATGGAATTATTTGAGCTCTGACGAATTGGCCGACCTGTCTTTGGCGGCATTTGAAAAGGTGGTGGGCGCGACTGCGGGTTTTCGGCCCCGCGCGGGCCAACATGAAATGGCGGCCTGTGTCGCCGCCACGCTGGCACGTGCCGACCTGGGCGAGCACCCTGCCCCTACCAAGGCCATAGCGGTGATCCAGGCGGGTACCGGCGTGGGCAAGTCTGCGGCCTATGCGTCCACCGCCATTGCGCTGGCGCTGGAGCGCAAGACGCGCGTGCTGATCTCCACCGCTACCGTTGCGCTGCAAGAGCAGTTGATGACCAAGGACTTGCCGGCACTGGCGCAGTCCATGGAGAAACAATTTTTGTTTGCACTGGCCAAGGGCCGAGGGCGCTATGTCTGCAAACTCAAGTTGGAACGCCTGGTCGGCAATGGGGGTGGTGCCGATGATTTTTTTGACGCCGATGACGACACACCGTCGAGCGCCAACAAGTTTGCCACCAGCTTGTCGCAAGAAGAGGCCGAAGAACGCCGCATCCGCCTCTATGAGACCATGGCCAGCACCCTCGCCACTGGAAGCTGGGATGGCGACCGCGACTCGCTGGCCGAGGCGCCTGATGGCCGCGACTGGTCTACCGTGGCCGCCGAGCGCCACACCTGCACCGTGCGGCATTGCCCGCGCTTTCGCGATTGCAGCTACTACGGCGCGCGCACCAAGCTGGCCGAGGCGAATGTGATTGTGGCCAACCACGACCTGGTGCTGGCGTCTTTGGGCATGAAAACCCTGCCCGAACTGGACAACTGCCTGGTAATTTTTGACGAAGGCCACCACCTGCCATCCGTGGCGCTTGACCAGTTCTCTAGCAGCATGGACTTGAGCAATCTGCGCTGGCTGGACAAGCTGCCCAAGATCGTCAACGAGGTCAGCAGTATGCTGCAGTTGCACGCGGGCGAAGACGTGGCCACTGTCACCAGCCAACTCAAGGGCGCACTCACCACGCTGGCGCGAATGGCCATGGACCTGGTGTGGGCGCAGACCGGACAGAACGCGCAGGGTGAGGGCCAGGATGGTGCGCTGCGTTTCGCGCATGGTGTGTTGCCCGACGTGTTGACGGAGCCTGTCACCCAGATTCAAGCGCAAGCCACCGGCTTATCCAAGGTGCTGGAAGCCTTGGGCGTGGACGTCAAAGCAATCGCCAAAGAAGACCCGGCCCGTGCAACCCTGTGCGCCCAGCTCTACGCCAAACTGGGCAGCCTGGCGCCGCGCCTCGGTGCCATCGTATCCACCGCCAACCTATTATTGGAACATGGTGACCAGCCCCTGGCTAAATGGCTGAAAGCCCAGAGCGAGCACGGCTACCTGACCATCACCGCCCACGCGTGCCCCATCGTTCCGGGTGACCTGCTGCGCCAGTTTCTGTGGAGCCAGGTGCGTGGTGCCGTGGTGACGTCTGCATCGTTGACCAGTTGCGGCAGCTTCGACTATTTTTTGCATGAGGCCGGGCTAGTCAACAAACCCTATGTGCAGGCGCTGGAAGTGGTCAGCCCCTTTGACTACGCCAAACAAGGCACCCTCACGGTGGTGCTGACGCAAGCCGAACCCAAGCAGGCCGACACCTACACCCGTGAGATGGTGACTGAGCTGATGCAGGATTTGAAAAATGTGCAGCGTGGCGCCCTGGTGCTGTTCACGTCACGCGCCCAAATGCGCACCGCCACCGAGGCCCTGCCCGCCAGCCTGACGGAACTGGTGCTGGTGCAGGGCACGCAATCGCGTGTGCGCCTGTTGGGGGCCCACATGGCGCGGGTGGAATCGGGCTTGCCATCGGTGATATTTGGCATGCAATCCTTTGGCGAAGGCCTGGACCTGCCCGGCGCGCTGTGCGAAACGGTGTTCATCACCAAACTGCCATTCGCACCGCCGTCAGACCCGGTGGACGAGGCGCGCGCCGAGTGGTTGCGCAGTGTGGGGCGCGACCCGTTCAACGAGCTGGTCATTCCTGCCACCGGCATCAAGCTGCTGCAATGGACCGGCCGCGCCATCCGCACCGAGGAGGACCATGCGGCAGTCATCTGCTACGACAAGCGGCTGGTGCAAACTGCTTATGGCCGGCGCATGCTGGCGGGGCTGCCGCCGTACCGGGTAGAGCAGCGCAAGAGTCGCGGTATTATTTGAAACCACTTGGCCTTCATAAACACCCGCAATGAAAAAACATACTGTTTTACTGGTACTGCTGGCACCCATCCTGCTCGCTGGCTGCGAGTCGATGTCGGTCTCTGAATGCAAAGTGGCCGACTGGGCGCGGATGGGCATGGCCGATGGCGCGCGGGGCGGAGACGAGCGGCGCATCGCGGCCTAC